>JAMPYA010000023.1 GCA_023700885.1 Flavobacteriaceae bacterium | reverse complement strand
TTGCCAATTGTGTTCTTCAATTTTATTTCTGAAATCAAGTTCTTTTAAAATAATTCCTTCATAAAGCCAATCAGATAAATTGATGATTTTTCGCTGACCTTTTGGTATAAAATCAGTTAAATCAATATTGATTAATTTACTGCTAGTAACTCTATTTACAATTTCATCATTCATTACATAAACCCAAGTTCCAATTTTGCTTCATCACTCATCATACTATGATTCCAGGCAGGATCAAAAGTTATTTCAACTTCACACGAATCAACTTCATCCAGAGATTTTACTTTTTCTTCCACATCTCTAGGCAATGTTTCTGCAACTGGACAATTTGGAGTTGTTAAGGTCATAATAATTTTTACGCCTTTTTGGTCGTTAACAAACACATCATAAATTAAACCTAATTCATAGATATCTACTGGAATTTCAGGATCAAATATGGTTTTAATAACTTCTATAATTTTTGTGCCGAGTGCTCTTTTTTCTGCTTCCGTCATTGGTATTAAAATAATTTATATTCATTCTAAATAAGAGCAAATATACAAATTTATTATATTATGATAGTTTTGTTTGGTATGCTAATGCAAATAATTTTATTTGTTTAATCATAGAGACCAAACCATTGGCTCTAGTAGGAGATAAATGTTCTTTTAATCCAATTTCATCTATAAAAAAAGGTTCTGCCTCCAAAATGTTTGCAGGAGTTTGGTTAGAAAAAACTCTAAGTAATAAAGCAATAATGCCTTTTGTTAAAATAGCATCGCTATCTGCAGTATATATTACAATTCCATTATCCAACTCAGCGTGTAACCAAACTTTTGATTGACAACCTTTAATTAGATTTTCATCTTTTTTAAAAGATTCTGAAATTTGAGGCAGTGATTTTCCAATCTCAATGAGGTATTCATAGCGTTGCATCCAATCATCAAACATAGAAAACTCCTCTATAATTTCTTCTTGTAGCTCTTTAATAGTCATGGCTAAAATATTTTTGCAAAGGTAAAATATTGATTTACTAAGTGATGATAAATTTCAAAAAATCTTACTTTTTTACCTCATTCAAGAAAACTAAAAAAGTTAGCTGTATATTTGCAGAAATATTTTTTGAAGTTCTTATGAGTAAATTATTAATAGTCGGAACGGTAGCTTTTGATGCCATTGAAACTCCTTTTGGCAAAACAGATAAAATTTTAGGCGGAGCAGCCACTTTTATTGGCTTATCAGCTTCTCAATTTGAAGTGGATACAGCAATTGTATCAGTTGTTGGAGGAGATTTCCCAAAATCTTATTTAAAGATGTTGGAAGATAGAAATATCAATGTTTCTGGTATCGAAATTATACCAAAAGGGAAAACTTTTTTTTGGAGTGGAAAATATCATAATGATTTAAATACGCGAGATACTTTAAGAACTGATTTAAATGTTTTAGCAGATTTTAATCCAAAAGTTCCAACCGAGTATCAAAATCCAGATTTCTTGATGTTAGGAAATTTACATCCTGCAGTTCAAATGGCGGTTATCAAACAAATTCCGCTCAGACCTAAATTAGTAGTGTTAGATACCATGAATTTTTGGATGGACAATACTTGGGATCAATTGATGGAAGTAATAAAAAAAGTAGACGTAATAACTATTAATGATGAAGAAGCGCGTCAACTTTCAGGTGAATATTCTTTAGTAAGAGCAGCTCAAAAAATACAAGAATTAGGTCCAAAATATGTTGTAATTAAAAAAGGCGAACACGGCGCTTTGTTGTTTAATGAAGATCGTGTTTTCTTTGCACCAGCTTTACCTTTAGAAGTAGTTTTCGACCCAACCGGCGCAGGAGACACTTTTGCAGGAGCTTTTATTGGATATTTAGCCAAAACAAAAGATATCTCTTTTGAAAATATGAAAACAGCAGTAATGTTCGGTTCTAACTGCGCATCCTTTTGTGTAGAAAAATTTGGAACAGAACGTATGCAAGAACTTACTTATGAAGAAATTACTCAACGTATGTTTTTATTTAAACAATTAACACACTTTGACATCGATTTATAAAATTAAAATTCCGCCCAAAAGCGGAATTTTTTGATTAATTTAAAAACAAATTATAACTCATGAGCGACTTTATTAAACATGAATGTGGAATAGCTTTAGTTCGATTATTAAAACCACTATCTTTTTATAAAGAAAAATATGGTTCCTATTTTTATGGAATTGATAAGATGTATTTGTTGATGGAAAAACAACACAATAGAGGTCAAGATGGTGCCGGAATTGCAAGTGTTAAAATAGGAGTTGATCCAGGAACAAGGTATATAGACAGAGTTCGATCTAATGAACAAAATTCAATTCAAGATATTTTTAAGCAAGTTAATAATCAGATTAAATTTTCGATGCGAGGTCATAATTTAGAAGATGAAATTTCATTACAAAAAGAAGTTCCATTTATGGGGAATTTATTTTTAGGTCATGTTCGTTATGGTACTTTTGGCAGTAATAGTATAGAAAGTGTTCATCCATTTATAAAACAAAGTAATTGGATGCACAAAAATTTGATTGTTGCCGGAAATTTTAATCTGACTAATACCAAACAACTCTTTAATGATTTGGTTGAAATTGGACAACATCCTAAAGAAATGACCGATACCGTTACGGTTATGGAAAAAATTGGTCATTATCTAGATGATGAAGTTTCAGAAATTTACCAACAATTAAAACTAGATGGAGTTTCTAAAAAAGATTCATCGCCCATAATAGAAGAAGAGCTCAATATTCAAAATATCTTACAACGATCAGCCAAAAATTGGGATGGAGGTTATGCGATGGCCGGATTATTAGGTCATGGAGATGCTTTTGTTTTACGTGATCCGGCAGGAATCAGACCTGCTTTTTTTTATCAAGATGATGAAGTTGTTGTAGTGGCTTCAGAAAGACCTGTAATACAAACCGTTTTTAATGTAAAAACAGAAGATGTTAAAGAATTAGAACATGGAAGTGCTTTAATCATCAAAAAAAATGGAAAAATTTCTGTCGAAAATATATTAGAACAACTTCCTAAGAAATCTTGTTCATTTGAGCGAATTTATTTTTCTAGAGGAAGTGATGAATCCATTTACCAAGAACGAAAATTATTAGGAAAGTACGTTTTTCCTCAGATTTTAGAAAACATTCATTATGATATAGAAAATACGGTTTTCTCTTATATTCCAAATACAGCCGAAATCTCATTTTACGGAATCATTGCAGCAGCAGATGAATATTTAAATAAATCTAAAATTGATGAAATATTTAAACAAGGACGTAAAATTAAAGAAGAGAAATTACAAGAAATATTATCGGTTAGACCTCGAATAGAAAAAATTGCCATTAAAGATGCTAAACTAAGAACATTTATTTCTTCAGATTCTACAAGAGATGATTTAGTAGCACATGTTTACGATGTAACTTATGGTGTGGTAAAGCCAACAGATAATTTGGTTATTATAGATGACAGTATTGTACGAGGAACTACTTTGAAGAAAAGTATATTAAAAATATTAGATAGATTAAAGCCAAAGAAAATAATTGTAGTATCATCTGCTCCGCAAATTCGGTATCCGGATTGTTACGGAATTGACATGGCAAAATTGGGCGATTTTATAGCTTTTAGAGCGGCGTTAGAATTGTTAAAAGACCATAACAAATTATCATTATTAGATGAGGTTTATAAATTATGTAAACAACAGCAATCAACGGTTGGGGCCGTATCAGAAAATTATGTAAAGATGATTTATGATTCATTTTCACCAAACGATATTTCTAAGAAAATTGCTGAAATGTTAAAAACTAAAAACATCAAGTCAGAGATCGAAATTATATTCCAAAAAGTGGAAGATTTACATCAAGCTTGTCCAAATCACTTAGGCGATTGGTATTTTACTGGAGATTATCCAACACCTGGAGGTAATAGAGTTGTAAATGAGGCTTTTATAAACTTTTATGAAGGAAGAGATCAACGTGCCTACTAATAGAAAAGCATCTCCTAGGAGATGCTTTTCTAACATTACAACTTTAACTAACTAACTACTTTCTTTTTATATATCTTTCTGAAACTACTTCCCAATTAATTACATTAAAAAAAGCGTTTATATAATCAGGTCTTCTATTTTGATAATTTAAATAATAGGCATGCTCCCAAACATCAATTCCTAATATAGGAAAACCACCACAACCAACTCCCGGCATCAATGTATTATCTTGATTTGGGGTTGAGCAAACAGTTAATTTACCATCTTTATCAACACATAACCAAGCCCATCCAGAACCGAATTGGGTAGCAGCAGCTTTTGAGAATAGATCTTTAAAATTTTCAAAAGATCCGAAAGCAATATTAATAGCTTCTCCTAAATCTCCTGTTGGTTTTCCTCCACCATTTGGACTCATAACGGCCCAATATAAATTGTGATTGTAAAATCCACCACCATTATTTCTAACAGCTTTATTATTCATATCCAAATTTGAAAGAATAGATTCAATAGAATTACCTTCTAGTTCGGTTCCTTCTACAGCTGCATTTAAATTATTAATATAGGCTTGATGATGTTTTGTATGATGTATTTCCATGGTACGAGCATCAATATAGGGCTCTAAGGCATCGTACGAATAGTTTAATTTTGGCAATTCAAATGACATAATTTATTTTTCTTTAACGTTATATCAAAGATAACGAACAAAAGATCTAAATTATTATAGCCTTAATTGAATCTTCTTATCGGAATATCGTTTAATCTTATAATAGATTAATAATTAGCATCGTTTGGGTACTTTGCCATAAATTCATTAACTTTTTTTACCATATTTATACTGCCGCAGAAAAAGGGTACACGTTGGTGCAATGAGGTTGGTTGTATATCCATTGTACGCATATAACCATCAGTTGCAGCTCCTTTTGCTTGCTCTGCTATAAAGGCCATTGGGTTAGCTTCATATAACAACCGAAGCTTTCCTTTTGGAGCTTTGGTGCTAGTTGGATAAATATAGATTCCTCCTTTAATCATATTTCTATGAAAATCTGAAACTAAAGAACCAATGTAACGTGAAGTATAAGGACGATCTCCTTCTTCTTTTTGACAATATTTGAGATAATCTTTTACACCTTGAGGAAAATGAACATAATTTCCTTCATTTATTGAATAGATGGTTCCATCTTTAGGATACTCCATATTAGGATGTGACAAGTAAAAAACTCCAATAGCAGGGTTTAAAGTAAATCCATTTACGCCATGACCGGTTGTATAAACCAACATGGTTGAAGTTCCGTAAACTACATAACCTGCTGCAACTTGTTGGCTTCCTTTTTGTAAAAAATCAACTTCTTGAACCGGAGTTCCGGGAGGAGTGATTCTTCTATAAACTGAAAAAATAGTACCTACAGAAACATTTACATCAATATTAGAGGAACCATCAAGTGGATCCATTAAAACAACATATTTATTATTGTTATCGTTATTTTTTCCTTTTATGGTGATATAATTATCATCTTCTTCACTTGCAATTCCGCAAACTATTTCCCTATTAATAAGTGCTTGCATAAACACTTCATTAGCATAAGCATCTAATTTTTGTTGTTGTTCACCCTGAATGTTTATAGTGCTTGTGGCGCCTAAAATATCGACTAATCCGGCTTTGTTAACTTCGTAATTTACAACTTTAGCTGCAAGTCTAATAGAGTTAATAAGTTTAGAAAGTTCTCCGGAACTGTATTTAAATTCTTCTTGTTTGTCAATAATGAATTCTCCTAAGGTAATATGTTTCTCTCTCATTTTAAGCGATATTATGTTGGTGTATGCAAATATCGTTAAATTTGTCAAAAATTCTATTAATATGAGCTTAGTAATACGTAAAGGGAAAAAAGAGGACATGCCTGCTGTTTTAGGTTTAATAAAAGAACTTGCAACTTTTGAAAGAGAGCCCGCAGCTGTTGTTGTTACTGTTGATGATTTAGTTAGAGATGGTTTTGCTTCAAACCCTTTATTTCAAACTTTTATTGCAGTATATGATGATGAAATCGTTGGAATGGCTTTATTTTACAATCGTTATTCAACTTGGAAAGGAAAAACTATTCATTTAGAAGATTTAATAGTAAAAGAAAATAAAAGACAATTAGGGATTGGGAAAGCGCTTTATGATGAAGTTTTGAAGTATGCATTAAACGAAAAAGTAAGAAGAGTAGAATGGGTGGTTTTAGATTGGAATACGCCAGCAATTGATTTTTATAAAAAAAGTGGAGCATCAATTTTAAAAGGATGGGAAACCGTTCAAATGACAGAAGAAAATTTAATTAATTATATAAATAGCGTATCAAATGAAGATATTTAAATTTGGTGGAGCGTCTGTAAAAGATGCTGTTGGAGTTAGAAATATTGCTGCGGTTTTAAAACAAGAAGGATCTGATAAGACTATTGTGGTAATTTCTGCTATGGGTAAAATGACTAACGCTTTAGAAGAAATTGCCAAATCTTATTTTAATCAAACTAAAGAAATAGCTCAAAACATCAATTATATTAAATCATATCATGAAAATATTATAAATGATTTATTTGGCGATAATTCAGTTACTACATTAAACGATATTGAGCAGTTTTATGTTGAAATGAGTGGTTTTATGATGATGAATAAATCTACAAATTACAATTATATATACGATCAAATTGTAAGTTATGGCGAGTTAATTTCGACTAAAATTGTAAGTAATTATTTAAATGATATTGGTGTTGAAAATCAATGGATTGATGTGCGAAATTTTATAAAAACAGATACTAATTATAGAGATCCGTTAGTTAATTGGAGGGTCACACAAGAAAATATTTCAAACAATTTGAATATTGAAAAATTGACGATTACTCAAGGTTTTTTAGGCGCTACAGAACATGGCTTAACTACTACTTTAGGAAGAGAGGGATCCGATTATACCGCTGCTATTTTTGCCTATTGCTTAGATGCAGAAAGTGTAACTATTTGGAAAGATGTTCCTGGCGTTTTAAACGCAGACCCACGACATTTTGAAGAAACAACATTGTTAAATCAAATTTCATATACAGAAGCAATAGAAATGGCTTTCTACGGTGCATCAGTTATACATCCAAAAACTTTAAAACCGCTGCAAAATAAAAATATTCCACTATTTGTACGTTCATTTATAGACATAACTAAAAAAGGAACTTCTGTTAGTAAAGGTGCAGTATTAGAGCCTTTTGTGCCCTGTTTTATAGTGAAGAAAAATCAAATATTAATTTCAATTTCGGCTTTAGATTTTTCATTTATGGTTGAGTATAACATCAGTGATATTTTTAAATTATTACATGATTTTCAACTAAAAGTTAACTTAATTCAAAATTCAGCGATAAGTTTTTCTGTTTGTGTTGATGATAATTTCAACAACTTTGAAAAATTTCTTGAAGAATTAAAATTGAAATATTTAGTAAATTATGATAAAGATTTAACGCTGTATACCATTAGACATTTTAATGAACAATCACTTAAAAAAGTTGAAGAAAATAGAGAAGTTTTATTAAAACAACTAAATAAAGAAACAGTTCAAATTGTTGTAAAATAGATTTTGTAACTTTTAATAAATTAAAAAACGCATGAAATTAGTTACTGCAAAAGAAGTAGCCAAAGCTATAAAGTTTGATAAGTATGGAATTTTTGGGAATGGAATTGGCTGGATTCTTTTAAAAGTATTGCGCATATCAACAATTGAAAAAGTTTATCAAAAGCACAAGCACCTCAAAGATTTGGACTTTTTAAATCAAACCTTGGATGAATTTCAAATTAAATTTGAAATTCCGGAAGAAGATTTAAAGAGAATTCCAAAAGAAGGACCCTTTATTTCTATATCAAATCATCCGCTTGGTGGAATTGATGGTGTATTGCTTTTAAAATTAATGTTAGAAAATAGACCAGATTTTAAAATCATTGGCAACTTTTTAATTCATAAAATAGTGCCGTTAAAACCTTTTGTTTTACCTGTCAATCCTTTTGATGAAGAGTATGAAAATCACTCAAGTTACAGCGGATTAAAAGGAGCAATTCAACATGTTCAAAGTGGAAAAGCATTGGGAATTTTTCCGGCCGGAGAAGTTTCTACTTATAAAGATGGCCAATTAATTATAGATAAACCATGGAATGAAGGTACTGTAAAACTTGTTAAAAAATTAAATGTCCCCGTAGTACCTATTTATTTTCACGCCCAAAATAGCTGGTTATTTTATTTATTATCAAAAATTAATGACAAATTAAGAACCGCAAAATTACCATCAGAATTACTCTCTCAAAAAAATAGGATTATTAAAGTAAGAATTGGTAAACCTATTACACCAAAAGAGCAAAATGAAATGGTAGATTTTAAGGAATATCACGAATTTTTAAGAAAAAAAACGTATATGTTGGCTCAGCCATATCATAAAAAATTAAAATTTTTTAGAACGCCAACTATTAAAATTCCAGGACTTAAAAAACTCCCAAAAGATATAGTAAAACAGGGAAGTGTACATGAATTGATACATGAAATTGAATTGTTAAAAGAAGCAGATGCGCGTTTATTAGAAAGTAATAATTACGAGGTATATTTTGCAAAAAGTGATCAAATACCTTCTATTATGTATGAAATTGGTCGATTACGCGAAATTACTTTTAGAGAAGTTGGAGAAGGAACTAATGAATCACTCGATATTGATCAATACGACACATTTTACCATCATTTAATCCTTTGGGATAGGGAAGCGCAAAAAATTGCAGGGGCTTACCGGATGGGTTTAGGTGAAGAAATTTATCAAAAATTTGGAATTGAAGGGTTTTATGTACATTCACTTTTTAGATTAGAACCTGAATTATACGATATGATGTCTCATACCATTGAAATGGGTAGAGCTTTTATTATTAAAGAATATCAGCAAAAACCGATGCCATTATTTTTGCTTTGGAAAGGTATTGTTCATGTTACTTTGCGGTATCCAAACCATAAATTTTTGATGGGTGGTGTAAGTATAAGTAATAAGTTTTCAGATTTTTCTAAATCACTCATGATAGAATTTATGCGTTCTAATTATTATGATCCTTTTATTGCACAATTTGTGCGTCCTAAAAAGGAATTTAAGGTAAAACTAAAAGATTGTGATAAAGATTTTGTTTTTGATGCCACAAAAGCCGATTTGAATAAGTTTGATAAAATTATTGAAGAAGTAGAACCCGGTGCATTACGATTACCAGTGTTAATTAAAAAATACGTAAAACAAAATGCCAAATTAGTTGCATTTAATGTAGATCCTGATTTCAATAATGCTATTGATGGTCTTATGTATATTCGTGTTGCAGATTTGCCTGAAAGTACCGTAAAACCTGTTTTAGAAGAATATCAAGCAGAGTTAGAGAAAAAATGTAAGGATTTTTAAAAAAGGATAATTTATCAACCCTTGTCTTTCTTAGTTCCAACGAGTGCAAAAAGCATCGGAATTTTATTTTCGAGCTGTTTTATACGGTATTTTTTTGGTTCAAATTCTACGGTATTGTTAAAACAATTGTACGGTGAATAATCAAACTCATCAAATGAATTAATTTCAAGGTTGTTTTTTATTAAACTATTCAGAATCTCGCTAATACTATGATTCCACATAACGTATTCTTGATTAATTGCTGCTTCTTTGTCTGCATAAGTTCCGCTTAATGTTTCAATAATAGCACCTGAATTGAAATAATTATATCCAATTTTATCAAAATTATCGTCAAACATCCAAACTACAGGATGAAAATCTACAAAGATAAATTTACCATTTGGTTTTAGAAATTTAGCAATAACCTGAGCCCATTTGTTTAGGTCTGGCAGCCATCCAATAGTGCCATAGCTGGTAAAAACAATATCGAATTGTTTGTCCAAATAATTTGGTAATTCATAAATATCACAACAAATAAATGTAGTATGAGTGTTTGTTTTTTTAGTTAGTTCTTTTGCTTTTTCAATTGCTTTATCAGAGAAATCTACCCCAACAACATGGGCTCCAAGCCTGCTTAATGAAATGGAATCCTGCCCAAAATGACACTGAAGATGCAAAATACTTTTTCCTTTGATATCATTTAGAAGTTGAAGTTCAATTTCGTTAAGAGAGGTATTTCCATTTAAAAATCCTTCTAAATCATAAAATTTAGATTTTATATGAAAATCTACTTTATGATTCCATGATTGTTTATTTATTTTGATGTAATGCTGCTCTTTCTTCATTTATCTGATGTTTTATTTTAACGATATTTTTTACTTACACACTTTTTTGAACACTACCGTTTTTATTACTGTTAGGTAAAATTAGTTTTTGACGTTTTTTTAGCAAGTTAGAGATTTCGTTTGAAATTAAAAACGCTGCAAAATGATAATTTTACAGCGTTTTATTTTTAAAATAAAAGAGCTTAATTCAAATCAAATCTGATTCCCAATGAAACATTGTTTTGATCTACTACATTGCTTTTAAACAATGGATTGAGGTCATATTTTATATATAAACTAGTTTCTTCATAACCCATATAGGCACTTAATCCGTATATAAAATCATTAACATTAAAATCGCCTTTTGTTTTTTCTGTTACTTTATTATCAGCCAAATCTCTATACGTCAAAATTTGTTTTGTTTTTAGATTTGTACCCATAAATCCGCCTAAACCTATTCTAAAACTTTCGTGGGTTTTAAACTTGTGAGCATCGCTTTTGCGTTTATTGCCCGAAAAATCGAACTCTAAATGAATTGGTGCTACTAAGTTAACATTCTTAAATCGAGATTCCTGTAAGTCAATGGAGTTGGTTGTCAAAATAGTCTGTTTTCCATTTTCAATAAAATATTGATCATTATTTGGACGTAAGTTGTTATACATTAAAGATAAACCGTATTTTAAGTGTAGCAAATTATCATTTTTAAATAATCTTTTATTACCAGTTACTCCAAATTCATAGAAATGAGAACCCCAATATCTATAATCTGAATGTTGAACAGAGTTGTCTGTCATTAAATTATTAAGACCAAAAGCGAATACAAATTGTGAGGTTGTACTTGATTTTTTTCTTTTGGATTCTATTTTATCTTCTTTAGATTTCATCCCTGAAAAAGTAAAAGAGTGTTTTTCATGATGTTTTTCATCATTAATTTTTCCGTCAACTTTTTCTTGCACCAATAGCGTTATTTCCTTTTCAAGTACAGAAACTTTTTCAGTAATCTGTTTTGCTCTTTGTTCAGCTAATTTTAATTTCTTTTCATCAGCTTGTAATTCTGTTAAGGTTCCTTTTTTTAATTCTTCATTTACAGCTTCAACTTCAATTTTTAAGGCTTCTTTTTCTTGTTTGGTAATTTTTTCAATTTTATCGGCAATTTCTCTTACGCGATGTTCAAAAGTTTCTTGCGCTTTAACAGACGTTAAAATAAGTAACATGCAGGTAATTAGGTATAAATGGTATTTTTTCATATGTAAATATTTTATTTGTTTTTCATTTGTCATATGGAATTGTTCATTCCTTATTTATTTTCTTTTTGGTATTCACGAACTAGCGTTTCGCCAGTTTGATGAATATTTTCATTCGTATTTGTGTTTTTGCAAACATGGCTATTTCATAATAATTATTTTAATAATGTGATTTATTTATTGATTTCTATTGGCAATAGCGGTTTGTATATTTTTATAATTTTCAGCAATGGTCACCAGCGCTTTTTCTTTAAAAGTCAAGGTCGAATGATCATCAACTTGATGAAGTAAATTTTGTGCATTTACTTTTATAGATGAATTCTTAGACCCTTCTGATGAGGTTATTTGGACTGATGCCAGTATCTCATCAACAGATTTTTCTTCAATTTTTTGATTTATTGCCAATAAATTTTCACCTTTTATTTCGGTTACAATTTTAACCTGATTTGATGGTTCTTTATTGGTTTTTTCTGATGGAGTTTTAGGGTTTAATTTTATCGATTTTGTTTCTGAGGCCATTAGTTTTTTGTTTAAAATATTTAAATCAGTTTTTATAGTATCTAAATTTTTAATGGCATCTTCATTTTTAATCGGAGATTTTTTTTGTTCTATAACCACCTTATTTATAGGTTCAATACTACGGTTGTTAAATTGATTAAAAACTAAAGTTGCTGTAAGTAAAAGTCCAATAGTAATGGCAGCAACATACATCCAAAGAAATTTTGGTTTTGATTTTCTTTCTTCAGCAATTGTTAACATTGCGTCCAAACGATCCCATGAATTTTCACTAGGTTTAATTAACCTATTGTTCAATTCTTTTCTGAATTTTTCTTCCATTTTATCGAACTTCATGATGGTATTTTTTAATTTTAGTTAACTGTTCTTGTAAAATTCTTCTAGCATGTGATAGTTGTGATTTTGAAGTTCCTTCGCTAATTCCCAGCAATTCAGCAATTTCACTATGCTTATATCCATCAATGGCATAAAGATTAAAAATCATTTTACAGCCATTTGGTAAATTGTCAATCAGTAGTTGAATTTCTTCAGCACTAAAGTCGTTTTCAATAATAATAAAGTTGTCTTCTCTATAAAATGTGTCTTCTAAAAACGAAATTTTCTTTTGAGTTCTTAAAAACGAAATACATTCGTTTATCATTATTCTTCTAATCCAACCTTCAAAACTTCCTTTACTTTCAAAGTGCTTTAAATTGATGAACACTTTCATAAAAGCAGTTATCATTAAATCTTCGGCTTGATGTACATCTTTGATATATTTTCTACAAACACTTAACATTTTAGATGAAAATCTCGAGTATATTTTCTTTTGTGCATATCGATTATTTTCGATAGCCATTAAAATAAGTTCACTTTCTTCCTGTTTGATGTCGATTACTTTCAAAATCTATTTATAGGTTTTATGGTATAGACGCATTTAATAGCAAAATGGTTGCAATGCAACAGAAAATATTTTTTAAAGTGCAGAAATAGTGGAGGTTAATTTTATAAAAAGGCAGCGTCAATTGGCTCCCAAAGTTCAATCTTATTGCCTTCTAAATCGAGTATCCATCCAAATTTACCGTATTCATATTCTTCCATTGCTCCAACTATTGTGATTCCTTCTTCTTTTAGTTTTTCTAGTAAAAGCTTCAGATTTTCTACCCTATAATTAAACATAAAATCTTTTTTACTTGGTTGGAAATAGGTAGTTTCCTTTGCAAAAGGACTCCATTGAGTCGAGGCGATTTGGTTATTATTATCATTCCACCAAAAAGTTGCACCGTAATTATCAGTGTTAAAACCCAAGTGTTTTTGATACCAATTTCTTAATGCTACCGGATTTTCAGATTTAAAAAATACACCTCCAATACCCGTAACACGCTTAACTTCTTGTTTAATTTCTTTTGGAAAATAAAGAGCTTCAATTTTATCAGCAATTGTTTGGGCTAATTTTATATGAGATTCAACTGTCCATCCAGCAACATGCGGACTTAATAACACTTTATCAGATTTTATTAAATAATTAAACGCATCGGGTAAACTTTCATTTTCGAAAAAGTTTTCAAAAGATGATTTTTCATATTCCAACACATCTAAACAAGCACCCAAAATTTTTCCTGATGTTAAAGCATCTACTAAATCTGAGGTTTCAACGGCACTTCCTCTTGCGGTATTGATGAGGTAAAAGGGTTTTTTAAATTGATGAATAAAAGTTGAATTGACCATTTTGTGAGAAAGCTCATTTTGTGGCGTGTGAATACTTAAGACATCTGTTTTTTCTTGAAGTTCTTGTAGAGATACTTGTTTGCAATTAGAATCGCCAACTCCATTCAAAATATCGTAACAAAGCACTTCAACATCAAATCCGCGCAGTTTTTTAGCCAATGCCTTACCCATATTTCCGTAGCCAATAATACCTATTGTTTTCCCTTCCAGTTCAATTCCGCGGTTATCTTCGCGTAACCATTTGCCTTGTCTAATCTCTAAATCAGCTTTTTTAAGTTTATTAAACAGCGCTAAAATCATACCTAGCGCATGTTCGCCAACAGCATTGCGATTCCCTTCCGGTGCTGCAATAAGAAGTATCCCTTTAGAATTTGCAAATACTTCATCAATATTTTCTAATCCGGCGCCAACTCTGCCAATAAATTTTAAATTACTTGCTTTTTCTAGAAATAATTTATCGATTTTAAATCGACTTCTGATGATAATTCCTTCATAATTAGCGATTTTTGATTCAATTTCGGTTTGAGTTGAAGTAAAATCATCTTCAACTTCAAAACCAAGATTAATTAACCTTTCTTTTAATATAGGATGATTGCTGTCTAACTGAAGAATTTTCATACGATTATTAAATTTGTAGTTGTTGGCGGTTTTTGTCTTTTAGGTAGGTGCTGTTATACCTTATTTTATCTTTATATCAGGTCGTTAATATCATCTTGAAATACGTGTTTTCTATGATATTCTAAATAGTTTTCTCTACTTTCAGGAAAAATTCGCATTTTGTTTTTTGCTGTCGGATTGATACTTAGTTTGTCCCAAGTGTATGAGCTTAATTGTGTTCCACAAATCAATTCTCCACTGTCAGAAAAAGTTATATATCCTTGGTCAAATAATCTATCATAAGTAGGGGAAAGCGAAAGTCCGTTTAGATAATCTAATGCTTGGTCTTCTCTTTTTTCTTTAATACAAACGCTATATGGTTTAATATGACTTGCAATAAGAAGTCTTTCGTCTGTAATTTTTGAAAAAGGACATTGAGGCATATATTCAATAACAGCTCTGCGGTATCTTTCTTGACCAATTCTATATGATTTTTTAATTTGTTCAATTTCAGCGGTATCAACTTCCTCTGTTTCTATTATATCTAATGCACTTGGATGCACAAATGTTCTAAATTGGTAATCAAGTAAAATTCTAAAATAATACAAGGGTCTATTATTTTCTTCCGTCTGATTAACAGGAACTAATTTGAGTATAGAAAGGTAACTAATTTTAGGTAGGATTAATTCACGCCAAAGTTTCCAAATATAATCGTCTGACCTTATATAACCTCTGTTTTGTTTTTGGGATAAATTGTCTGAGGCATCATAAATAGAAAATGAAATATGTTCATTTTCTATACTCTGAACCTCTTGATACCGTTCATTGTAATATAGACTGATATCATTATGATAAATTTGTTCTTGAGCATAATACTCTGCTTTGGCATCATCTAAATATTTGAGTAAGTTAGTTTTACTGAAAAAGCAAGTATTTTCTTGAATGACTGCACCACTTTCTCTTGCAGAATCTAATGTTTTACGCTTCTTTTGAATGTCAATATGTTCAAGACCCCAAGTCGAGTAATCAAAAAAGTTAGATATTCTTTGTCCTAACTCTCCATTGTAAGTGCCTACGTGTTTTTTTGATTCTCCATTTCCGTCAAATTGTGCTAATTTCATCAAGGCATTTTTATAAATTCTGATTTGAAAAAGTGAACATCCTGAATTGCTTTAACAACTGTATATTCATTTAATGTATCTGTATCATTTGGGAAATTTGATTTTTCCAAATAAGTTTTTAATGAATCTAGTTGATTAAAGCCGTAAGAGTTTCCCATATGAACATCTTTTTTTAAAATTGCAAATAGTTCTTTTCCTTTGTTTTTCATAATCATCTTTTAAAAATATTAGTGTGATGGTATTCTAAAAAATCTTTATTTGGCAAAAACCTTTTAGGCATAACAATTTCTTTATTTTCGAATTCTAAAAAGAATTTTTGAATATTATTTTCTTTTCTAAAATCATTAAAATATTTGGAAACTTGAATTTTATAATCAAAATTAATTGTTATAAAACCTTTGTCGAATGCTTTGTCGTGTATAGAATTTAAACATAAACCATTTTCAGGGTTTAATCTATTTTTTTCATCTTTTGACCAAGGAATTATATGACTTGCAACAAGAAAATCGGGAATAGAAATACCTGTAATACAGCATTTATTCTCGTAGGAAGCTAAAACAGTATTTCTAAAAAATGATTGATTTACTCTTACTTTAACTAATGCTTCTCTTACTTTTCCTTCTTTTATTTCAAAATCAATTTCTTCATCAATTTCCAATGGTTTATTGAGCAATGTTGCTAAACTAACTTCACTTTCATAAGCAAGCGTATTCCAGTCTTGGTGAAATTCCTCAAAAATAATTTTGTCTAATTTTCCAGCGTTACTAGCACCTTTTATATTTCTTTCTTTTAATGTTGGGTCTAAACTTGCAAAGTTCACAAGTTTCCAAGCAACAGCAGAAGGTGTTCGACCTATTGCATTTGCTAATTCTTGAATGAGTTTATGATTGTAATTGATTTTGCTAAAAGGTATTTTGCAATACAAATTAAAAGCAACTATTAATTCTTCTCTTGTCCAGTTTCTTCTTTCTGTTGCCATATTAGTTTTTTGCGTTAGGGATTGAAGTGGAAATCCTTTTTTGAGGAACGAAAAAAAGATTGAAACGGAAAGCCCGACCCGAAGGGAAACGCCCAAATAATTTTATCATTTTTTTGCGAATTTAGTTATGTCCATTTGTTTCAGTATTGCTATAAGAACATCAACAACACTACCTTGTCCCGCTTGTCTATACATTTGAGTGTCGCTTACAACTTGCTTAAAGTCGTCACGAAAACCCATTAAACGCAAACATTCTTTCGGTGTTAATTTTCTGATTTTCCCAGTATGAGTTACATAGTTGTCAACCCCAGCTCTATGCATTTTGTGCATACTTTGCAAGAGTGGTCGTGCTACTTCCAAGTCAGTTTTAGTTGATGTCTTAAATGTTTTTGTTCCTCTACTCAAGACATAATCACGAACTTTGTCTGATAAATAATATTTTTCTTCAACGTTATTTACGTCAAAAATAAATTCATCATATTCGCTTTCTACTTGCTCAAATACAAAATCTCCGTGCCAATTAAATTGTTGATTTGCCTTTTGGCAAAGTGCAATTTCTCCGTTTATTTGAGTGTAGCGTTTGTTTCTATTTTTTGAACTAGTTACAAATTTTACTCCTTTTTCTTTTAGATAATATTTACTGTCTATAAAATCTTCTAAAAAATCCTGCATTTTGTATTCTAACTCAATAGGTTCAGGAAAAGTAAATTCTGCGTTTTTATCTTTAAACCCAACAACAAAAATTCTTTCTCTATGTTGTGGCATTCCATAATTTTTAGCATTTAAAACTTGATAAAAATATTTGTAACCAAGTTCGTCAAAAGTTGCTTTTATGGTTTCAAATGTATTTCCGCTATCGTGATTAATTAATCCTTTTACATTTTCAAAAATAAAAACATTTGGTTGACTTTCTTTTACAACTCTTGCAAATTCATAAAACAAAGTCCCTCTTGTATCGTCAAAACCTCTGCGTTTTCCTACCATTGAAAAAGATTGACAAGGACTACCGCCAACTAATAAATCTAATTTTTCTTTATATTTTTTTCCGTCTATGTCGTGTACATCATTGTACCAATTGCTTTCAGCAATTTCATAATTTGCGAAATAACTTTGCTTAGCAAAGTTGTCAATATCACTTGCAAATTGAATTTCTGTTTTTAAATTTAAGCGTTTCAAAGCGTACTCAATTGCTCCAATTCCAGAAAACATTGTCCCAATTCTGATAGTTGCGTTTGGATTTGATAATTCTCTTTCTCTCCAATCTTTATCAAATTTTAGGGTAGTTTGTTTAGTTAAATATTGCGTCAATTGGTCATTAACAATGATTAGAACATCTTTGTACTTTGGGTAACTTTTCAACTCTTCAAAAATCCGAGTGGAGTAGTGATAATTTAAAAGTATGTTTTTGTCTGCTTTTAAGATTTGGCATAAATTGTCCAACTGCTCAATATTTAATTGGCGTTCGTCTTTTTCAATTTTGCCTAGTGTTGATGGGTCAATATCGATATGTGAAGCAACTTTGCGTAGTGGGAAGCCCAATTCTGTTCTTTTTTGTTTAATATATTCACCAAATGTTACTTCCATATTTGTCTAATTTTTTATTCGGACTATTTTTGTCCAAAAATATGGAATCTGTTTTTCGTGTGCAAATTTTGTTATTAACGGTCGTCTTTTAAAATAAGGTATATCTTGTATCTTGTATCAGGTAATTTATTCTTTAGTTTATAAATCTTTGTACATCCTTAAATAGTGTTGACCGTTTTTTTGTTATTATTATCAATTATCAATTATCAATTATCAATTATCAATTATCAATTATCAATTTTCAATTGCTTAATACTGCTCGTTTTCATTTGGAAAATCTTCACTTTTTACATCTTCTATATATTTGATAAATGCATTAGACATATCATCATATAAATGCAAATAACGACGTAAAAATCGTGGACTAAATTCATGCGTCATTCCCAGCATATCATGAG
>JAMPYA010000195.1 GCA_023700885.1 Flavobacteriaceae bacterium | reverse complement strand
TTGCAAAAACACAATTGCAAAGCAATCACTGAACACTGAAACAAATAAAATTTAGTGAAGTAAACTTTGATGAGAATATTTTAATCAAACTGGTGAAACGTTAGTTCGTGAATACCAAAAAGAAAATAAATAAGGAATGAACAATTCCATATGACAAATGAAAAACTAATAAAATATTCACCTATGAAAATTATTAAGTTATCTAAAGTTGTAAATAGGACTACTATTTAGATTTTTTTAAAATTAAATTTTGATGAAAAAAGCAATTTAAAATATGTGAATAATGTAAGTTATTCACGAAATTTTGCAACACATTCATTAATTAAGTGATTTACCTTTGCATCATTATGAAAATATTCACCATAACAAATCATTAAAAAAATGAAAAAAAGAAATTTATTATTAGGAATAGCGATAATCGCTTTAGGATTTACAGCTTGTAAAAGTGAAAAAGAAACACAAGCTGAAAAATCAGTAGAAACATATATAGTTTATGTTGATTCAGTAGGAAATATTGCTCCATCAGATGCAATGGTAAACTGGGAAACAATAGATGCATCCTATCAATTGAAATTCAGCGACGCAGAAATAGCTTTCGAAAATTTAAAAGAAAAAGAAAAAGCGCAAGAAAGAATAAATGCAAGTAAAGCTAAATACGAAACATTTAAAATTCAAATGGAAGCTGATATACAAGCGGCAGCACGCGCAAATGCCAAACAACAAATGAGAAATACTTTATTTGGAGAAGCAAAAATTAGTGAAGACATGAATTTTAGTTGGGTAAATAAAGACAATATCCTTGGAGTTTACCAAAAATTTATCCAAACTGTAGATAACAATAAAGATAGTTATTCTCGCGAAGATTGGGACGAAATTAAATTAATGTACGAAGCATTAGACAGTAGAAAAAATACTGTTGAGAATGAAGGACTTACTGCTTCAGACAATAGAAAAATTGCCGGTTTGAAACTTAAATTTGCACCTATGTACACATTTAACCGAATTGGAGCAAAATCAGATGAAATGGAAAAAGCCAAGCAATAAATTATTTTTGAGTTAATGTAAAGAATGACCGTCAATTTATATTGGCGGTCATTTTTGCTTGATTCCTATTGCAAAAAAATCATTACAGCTTATAATTTTAAAACAATTTATATCAAAGCAGCACTAAATTTTATTTATTTTAAGCTTCAATTAACACTTTCTATTTGTGTTTTTTTCAAACAGTGCTATTTCATACCTTTGTAAAAACAGAACTTATATGGATATTAGTTTATCATTAGAAGAAAAATATACGCAATTAGTTAAAAAATTAAGCGATCAATTTGCTGATGGTGATATCATGAAAATTGAAGCTATTTTGTATTTAATTGGAGTCCAAGAATTTGGAAAAGGATTTTTACCATTTTCAAAAGATGATAAAATAAACTTAATGCATATTGCTGTATGTAAAATATTTGAACCTTACGGATATTACCGATTAAGTAATACAGATAGTGACGGCTGGCCACATTACGAAACCTTAATACCATTACCATCCTTAGCTTTAAATGAGCAAACTAATTTAATGAAAGAAGCTGTTGTTAAGTATTTCGAAAATAATTAACGGTTATAAATTAAGTTAGAAAATATAAAAAGCATCTTCCAAATGCTCTAAACTGGTTTTATTTCCTTGTTGTAAAATGGCAATAATATCAAATCGTACGGTAACATCTAAATTATTGCTAACAATATACTCATTCACAGCACTGACCAACAGCTTAATTTTTTTGGGTTTTACAAAATCTTGCGGATTGCCAAAATCGGTCGATGTTCTTGTTTTGACCTCAACAATCGCAACTATATTTTCCTTCTGAACAATTAAATCAACTTCAGCTTTTCGAAACCGCCAATTGCGTTCCAAAATTCGATAGCCGTTTTTTAGCAAATAATCAGCAGCCAAATCTTCGCCTAACTGTCCTAAAGTATTGTGGTCTGCCATTAGTTATCAAAAATTATTTGAACCAATTTTTCATCTGAAATAAGTTGCGCATTTCTGCCAAAAATAAGCGTTCTATTGTCATCTAAATGACCAAAAGGAGCGCCAAAAATAACTGGAATATTGTAGGGTTTAACTATTTCTAAAATAATTTCTTCTGCCGTCTTTCCAAATGGAATATCATTATCGCGCATTTGAGTCATTCCACCTACTATAATTCCTGATACATTTTCAAAATAGCCATTCCGTTTTAAATTTTGAAGCATTCTATCAATGTGGTACAAATATTCATCTAAATCTTCTAGAAACAGCAATTTATTTTTGGTGTTTATTGATGATTTACTTCCCAATAAACTGTATAAAACTGATAAATTTCCTCCAATTATTTCACCGTTTGGTTTGCCAGAAATATTCAATTGATGCGATGGAAATTCATAATAAAGTTGATTTCCTAACAATGCATTTTTCAATGATTCTTTGGCGTCTTCAGAATTTTTCGAAATATTAATAGGCATGGTAGCGTGTAAAGTTTCAATTCCGAAATTATGAATGTGAGCATGCAATACGGTAATATCAGAATAGCCAATAATCCATTTAGGATTTTTTTTAAAGATTGAGAAATCTATTTTATCTATTAATTGAACCGTTCCGTAACCACCACGAGCGCACCAAATTGCTTTAATGGTAGCATCATCTAAAACATCTTGTAAATCATCTATACGTTCTTGTAATGTTCCAGCAAATTGGTTATTTTCTAATCCAATTGTTTTGCCAACAACCACTTTCAACCCCCACGTTTCTAACAATTCAATGGCTGGCTTTATTTCATCCAAAGAAATTTTTCGTGCAGTTGAAATAATAGCAACGCTGTCGCCTTTTTGTAAATAGTTTGGTGTTTGTATTTTCATATCTAACTGCAAATTACGAAAACAACTTTAACAATTGATTATTCTAAATAGGAATCCTTATTTTTGTGGTGTAATTAATAAAAAAATGGAAAATCAGAGACGTTTCACCATCACCGCAGCTTTGCCGTATACTAACGGCCCCGTTCATATTGGTCATTTAGCCGGAGTTTATATTCCTGCTGATATTTTTTCTCGATATCTGCGGATGAAAGGAGAAGATGTAGCCTTTATTTGTGGGTCAGATGAACACGGCGTTCCTATTACCATTCGTGCAAAGAAAGAAGGAATTACACCACAACAATTGGTTGATAAATACCATACAATTATAAAAAAATCCTTTGAAGATTTTGGAATTTCTTTTGATAATTATTCTCGTACTTCTGCTAAAATTCACCATGAAACAGCTTCCGAATTTTTTAAAAAATTATACGATGATGGTAAGTTTATTGAAGAAACTTCAGAGCAATTATACGATGAAGCTTCCAATCAATTTCTAGCAGATCGATTTATTATTGGCACTTGTCCGAAATGTGGTAATGAAGAAAGTTATGGCGATCAGTGTGAAAAGTGTGGTACATCGCACAATGCAACCGATTTAATCAATCCAAAATCTGCCATCACAGGCAACACTCCAACTTTAAAAGAAACTAAACATTGGTATTTACCCTTAGATCAGTATTCAGAATGGTTGAAAGAGTGGATAGTTGTAGGACATAAAAACGATTGGAAACCCAATGTGTTGGGACAAGTTAAATCTTGGATTGATGATGGTTTGCGTCCAAGAGCCGTTACCCGTGATTTAGATTGGGGAATTCCTGTTCCTATAGAAAATGCAGAAGGAAAAGTGTTGTATGTTTGGTTTGATGCGCCTATCGGCTATATTTCATCTACCAAAGAATGGGCGCAACGTGAAGGAAAAAATTGGG
>JAMPYA010000194.1 GCA_023700885.1 Flavobacteriaceae bacterium | reverse complement strand
TTTTGACTTTTTCTAACTTTTTATCGACTGTTTCTAAATCTTTTAATTGTAATTCTATATCGATGATTTCTTTATCACGAACCGGATTAATTTTATCTTCAACATGAATGATATTATCATTTTCAAAACAACGTAAAACATGTATAATAGCATCCGTTTCGCGAATATTAGCTAAAAATTGATTTCCTAACCCTTCGCCTTTGCTGGCTCCTTTAACCAAACCTGCAATATCTACAATATCAACAGTGGCAGTTTGTACACGAATTGGATTGACTAATTCTGCTAACTTTTCTATTCTATGATCGGGCACATTAACCACTCCGATATTGGGTTCAATAGTACAAAATGGAAAGTTTGCCGATTGTGCTTTAGCATTTGACAAACAATTAAATAATGTTGATTTTCCTACGTTTGGTAAGCCTACAATTCCTGCTTTCATCAATATAAATATAAGGGTATTAAAAGTTTGCAAATATAAGGAAATATAAATTGAAAGATTAAAAGATTGAAAGATTAAAAGATTGAATTTTTAATGTTTGAAATATATAACATTAAAAACATTATGAACTTTATAAACTTTATAAACTTTACAAACATTACAAACATGATAAAAAAATTTATGTTTAATATAAAATATTCATCATACAGCTATTTTATTTCGATAATTTTAGTAGTTTCGTTATACATTAACTAATAAAAACTTATATACAATGAAAACTCTTTATTTTCTATTGTGTTTTACTTTTTTTTCTTTTAGTATTTCACATGCACAGCAACTAGTATCCGGAACTGTTAAAGACCCTTCGGGTGCAGGATTACCCGCAGCCAATGTACTCGTAAAAGGAACCACAAACGGTACAACCACTGACATTAACGGAAAATTTCAGTTAAATGTAGCTCCAGGAGTTATTTTAGAATTTAGTTTTGTTGGCTATCAAACTAAAGATGTTACCGTAGATTCTAGATCTACCTATAACATTACTTTAGACAGTGGCGAACAACTAAAGGAAGTAAATGTTGTGGGATCCAGAAGTTCTAAAAGAACTGCAGTAGACACACCAGTTCCTGTAGATATTATAAATGTGACTGAATTAGCCACAAGAAACGGTCAGGTAGAAATTACCCAACTTTTACAGTATGCGGCGCCTTCATTTAATGCTTCAAAGCAATCAGGATCTGATGGTGCAGACCATATTGTTCCTGCTTCTTTAAGAGGTTTAGGTCCGGATCAAACACTGGTATTAATCAACGGAAAGAGAAGACATCAATCATCTTTAGTCAATATTTTCGGTACTCGCGGAAGAGGAAATTCTGGAACAGATTTAAATGCGATTCCGGTTGCTGCTATTAAAAGAATAGAAGTATTAAGAGATGGCGCATCTGCACAATACGGTTCAGACGCCATTGCCGGAGTTATCAATATTGTTTTAAATGATCATACCGATGGTTTAGTGGGTGGTATTACCTATGGAGCTTACAGTACTGCTATTGGTAGCGGATGGGAAGAGGCAACAGGAGAAACTTTATACAATGTAGAAGGAAAAAACAGATTAGATGGAAAAGACAAAAGTTTTGATGGTGAAACCACTAAGTTTGATTTAAACTATGGTGTAAAAATTGGAGAAAAAGGATTTATAAATTTTACTACAGAATTATTCTCAAAAGCTAAAACTTTAAGACCCGGTTTTGATTGGA
Source organism: Flavobacteriaceae bacterium (assembly GCA_023700885.1). GTDB lineage: Bacteria > Bacteroidota > Bacteroidia > Flavobacteriales > Flavobacteriaceae > JAGXRT01. Next base: position 2,133 of record JAMPYA010000194.1, on the reverse strand, counting down.
GAAAAGGATATGGAAGTGCTGGTGTTGAGGCTTTTAATTTTATGGTAAACGCTGCAGCTCCTTTATCAGAAAATACAGAAGTTTATGCTTTTGGCGGTAAGAGTTTTAGAGATACCAATGCCAATGCATTTTCTAGAAGTAGTTACGCTGATGGCGACAATCGTTCTGTGCCAAGTCTTTATCCAAACGGATTTACACCTCAAATTACTTCAAATATTACTGATGTTTCAGTTTCAACAGGTGTTAAACACTTGATGAAAAATGGCTGGAATGTAGATTTTAACAATACATTTGGTTTAAATGATTTTCATTACTACACCAAAAACTCTAATAACGCTTCTTTAAAAGACGCTTCACCAACCGATTTTGATGCAGGGGGTCATAGCTTGTCTCAAAATACTACTGGAGTAGATTTTAGTAAATATTTTGATAATAAAGCAAAGGGAATCAACTTAGCTTTTGGTATGGAATTTAGAACTGAAAACTTTATTATATTTTCGGGTGAAGAAGCTTCTTATGCATTATATGATGTAGATGGACTTCCAATTACTAATCCGGCAACACAAGTGGTGGCATTTGACAGCAATGGAGATGATTTACCAGGTGGATCACAAGGTTTTCCGGGATATAGTCCAGAAAATGAAGTGGACAGAAGCAGAACAAACTTGAGTTTTTATGCAGATTCTGAATTTAATTTAAGCGATCAATTTTTATTAGGAGTTGCTCTTAGATATGAAAATTACAGCGATTTTGGAAGTACTTTCAATTACAAATTTGCCAGTAGATATAAAGTAAGCAATGATTTAACTTTTAGAGGGTCTATTTCTACCGGATTTAGAGCACCATCATTAGCCCAATTATATTACAACTTAATATTTACTAATATTGTTAACGGTGAATCTTTACCTTCCTTACTTTCTGCAAATAATAGTACCGTAACCAAATCTTTTGGTATTCAACAATTAAAAGAAGAAAAAGCGTTGAACGGAAGCATTGGATTTACCTACAAAAAAGGCGGATTTACGGCTACAGTAGACGCTTATTCTATTAAAGTTGATGATAGAATTGTTTTAACAGATAATTTTGATGCTTCTGGCTTAAACATTGGTGTAGATGCAGCTCAATTCTTTGCTAATGGTGCTGACACCAGAACTCAGGGAATCGATTTTGTATTTACCTATACCGCTGTTTTAGACAATTTAAGTTCTTTTAATATTGGTTTGGTAGGAAATATGAATGAATTAAAAATCAATAAAATACACAACGGATCTTTAAATGAATTTACTTTTTTCAGTCCATTTTCTAGAGCTTATTTAAAAGCTGCAGCACCTGATTATAAAATGGGGCTTAATTTAGGCTATAAGTACAATAAATTTAATGCCAATGCTACGATTACTCAGTTTAGTAAAGTTGAATTACAAGATTTTCAATGGGTAGATACCCCTGCTACTAATCAGGCTGAGGCTGATGCCTTATATGATGTGGCTACTGATGTTTATAAAAAAGCGATGACGGTTGATTTAAATCTTTCTTATCAATTTTCTGATACCGTAAGTTTTACAATTGGTGGAAATAATATCTTTAATAAATATGCTACTCCTCAGTTTGATGGCTGGACAGACCAAGGAGGTTTGATGGATTCTGTTCAAATGGGATCTGATGGCGCTTATTTCTTTGGTAAATTAGGATTTAAGTTTTAATTATTATTTTTTAATAATATAAAGAGGATGTTGCAAAACACCCTCTTTTTTTTTAGTTTAATATACGAACTATGTACGCACTATGTACGTAGTATCTCTCTAGTAGCTCATTAGGATAAAAGATGTCGGTTTACTATAATTTAAAATTAAAAGTTAAAAGTGGTTAACTGGTTAATCGTCGAACTGTTGAATTGGTTAATTGGTTTAAGCATTATGCAAATTAACTGGAAACTGAGACTGCAAACTGTTAATTTCTTTTCTTTTCCCTTGATGGCAGCAGCACCATACTTCGTCAAGCTCAGTACTTCAAGACTTCTTTTCTATTGCTTGAAACCTACGCTATTTTCTTATCATGCGCCTTCCAATCCGTTGCACTAGGGAAGGCTCCTCTGCCTGCACCAGCGAAAACAGCTTGGTTAGCTACGCAATACAA
>JAMPYA010000022.1 GCA_023700885.1 Flavobacteriaceae bacterium | reverse complement strand
CTCCAATTCTGACAATAAATATTGGTCAAATTTTTATAAAGTGATGCCAGCACTCTTAATGGCTTATTTATTACCTTCAATTTTAAGTTCATTAGGAGTTATTTCTGACGCCCATTCTAATTTATATTTTGTAGCAAGTAGATTTTTACTTCCGGCTGCATTGGTTCTTATGACGCTTAGCGTCGATTTAAAAGCCATGTTTAATTTAGGTCCAAAGGCTTTAATTATGTTCTTTGCAGGTACTGTAGGAATTATAATTGGAGGTCCTTTAGCAGTATTACTAATTTCAGTTGTTTCACCAGAAACTGTTGGTGGGGTTGGACCGGATGCGGTTTGGAGAGGATTGGCTACCATTGCAGGTAGTTGGATTGGTGGAGGTGCTAATCAAGCTGCCATGTTAGAAATTTATGAGTACAATCCCAAAAATTATGGCGGAATGGTTTTGGTGGATATTGTGATTGGAAACTTATGGATGGCTATTATTTTGATGGGCATTGGCAAATCTGAAAAAATTGACAAATGGCTACAATCAGATACTTCAGCTATTGAAGAACTTAAAAAAACAGTATCAACCTATGCTGAAAAAGTAACTCGAAACCCTACATTAACAGATTTAATCGTATTATTATCAATTGCATTTACAACTGTTGGAATCTCTCATTTTGGAGCAACACATATCTCCAACTATTTAATTGAAAATTTTGAAATTATTACTGATAAATCATCTGCATTATCATCTTTTAGTTCCCATTTCTTTTGGATGATTACCATTGCTACTACCTTAGGAATTGTTTTTTCATTTACTAATTTAAAATCATACGAAGGAGCAGGTGCTAGTAAAATAGGAAGTGTTTTTATCTACATTTTAGTCGCAACAATAGGAATGAAAATGGATTTATCCAAACTTTTTGAAAATCCGGGATTGTTGATAGTTGGTATCGTTTGGATTTCAATACACGCTATATTTTTAATAATAGTTGCCAAAATAATTAAAGCTCCCTTTTTCTTTTTAGCAGTTGGAAGTCAAGCAAATGTAGGTGGCGTTGCTTCTGCTCCTATTGTTGCGTCTGCATTTCATCCATCGTTAGCTACCGTAGGTGTTTTATTAGCCGTTTTTGGGTATGTAATTGGCACTTATGGCGCTATGTTAACAGCAGAATTAATGCGAATTGTATCGCCTTAAAAATTGGTTTATTTATTTAAAAATGTACATATTTGTATTCCTTAATTAATATTATAACATGAAAAAAATATTTATTTCAATTTTAACTATTTCATTGCTTTTTTCTTGCTCATCAAAAAAAGAAAATCAAATGACTGTAAAAGGAACCATAGAAGGACTCAAAAAGGGGAAGTTGTATTTACAAAAAATACAGGATACCATATTAATTTCTGTAGATTCTATTTATTTAGATGGAGTTAATACTTTTAATCTTAAAACTATTGTTGAGAGTCCTGAAATTTATTACTTATCTATAAATAATTCAGATTTTAATGACAAAATTGCGTTTTTTGGAGAACAAGGAACATTTACAATTAATACTAAACTAGAAAGATTTAGTACTGCATTTAAAGTTGCTGGTGGTAAAAATCAGGAATATTTAGATGAGCATCAAGAAATGATTCGCAAATTTAATGATCGACAATTAGAACTAATTGAAAGAAATTTTAAAGCCGTTAAAGCTAAAAACCTATTGCTTACCAAAAAAGTTCAAGATGAATATAATAGTTTATTAAAACGCCGTTATTTATATACTACTAATTTTGCCGTAAATCATGCAGATTATGAAATTGCACCTTATTTAGCCTTAACACAATTAAACGATGCAAACGTACAATTATTAGACACTATTCAGCACTCTTTGTCTGATAAAATAAAACTATCTAAATATGGCAAGCAACTCAATACATTTATTAAAGACATTAAAAAAAATGAATAAAAAAATCGCTCTTTTTTTATTTTGATTTTAACCTAACACTCCATTCAAATTCATAAGAAGAAACTTCTTCTCCCTTTTCATTTACTCCAACTGATTTCATCTTAATAGTTTGACCTAAACCTGTTTTAATAGTTTCATCCAAAGCATTTTGTATTAACGCTCCATCTAAACAAGTAAATGTTATTAATCCAACTGCTTTTTTTGAAAAACTCCCATGATGATTGGTAACCAACATTGAAATTGGCTTTTTACTTTCTCTAATTTTTTTGATCACTAACGCTCCCGTTGCTAATTCTGCAGCCATAGATTGTACCGCAAAATACATAGAATTAAACGGATTTTGATTAATCCATCTATATTTTACTGTTGCAATTGCATGTTCTTGAGTGAGCTCTTTTAGTTTAACACCGCACAAAAAAGCCGATGGTAACTTAAACATTAAAAAACTGTTAAAGCTTTTAGCTGTAACTTCCATACTTAATTATTTTTCAGGCAATATAACCAAATTTTTATAAAATTAATACGATTTTAAAATGTTAATTAAATGTTAAAATTAAGTACTTTGTATTGCATATTACTATCTTTTATCCATATATTTGTATAAGATTATAATGAAATACCATAATTATGACAACAAATAACGAAAAAAACAGTTCATTTTTAATTCATCTTTCTGCATTTTCTGGGTACTTTTTACCTTTAGGAAGTGTTTTAGTTCCATTAATCATTTGGAATCTTAAGAAAGAGGAAAGTGAATTTATTGACCAACATGGAAAAGAAGCTGTAAATTTTAATTTGAGTTTCTTATTGTATTACCTCGTTCTTTTTATGGCACTTTTTCCAATATTTTTCAAAACCATCTTTAATATGGTAACACATATGGAGCATATGGATCATTTTGAAAGCATGAATCATATGTTAGAATTTGGAGGTTGGTTTTCAATATTCGGAATTATACTGTTATTCGGAACCATGTCAATATTTAAATTTATTGTAATCATACTGGCAGCAGTAAAAGCACAACAAGGAGCAATATATAACTATCCTTTACGAATTAAATTTATTAAATAATAGCCTAAAAACGCCCAATATGAACATTGAAAACACTAAAGCGCAAATGCGAAAAGGAGTCTTAGAGTATTGCATTTTATCAGTTTTACAACATGAGGATGCCTATACAAATGAGATATTATCTGAGCTTAAAGACGCAAAAATGCTTGTGGTAGAAGGAACTGTTTATCCGCTTTTAACTCGCTTAAAAAATGATGGATTACTCAGCTACCGATGGGAAGAATCAACTTCCGGACCACCAAGAAAATATTACGGACTTACAGAAACCGGCAAGTTATTTCTTAAAGAATTAGATCTTACTTGGAATGAATTACACGAAGCGGTTACACTTATCACTAACAAAAAATCAAAATAAAATGAATAAGACAATTAACATCAATTTAGGAGGAATTTATTTTCATATCGATGAATTAGCTTATGAGAAATTAAGACGCTATTTAGATGCCATTAACACATCTCTTAGTAATGATCCTTATGGAAAAGACGAAATTATTACTGATATTGAAGCTAGAATTAGTGAATTATTATCAGAAAAAATAAAAGATGATCGTCAAGTCATTAATCAACATCACATTGATGAAATCATAAAAGTGATGGGGCAACCTGAAGATTACGCTTTTGATGAGGAGCTTTTCAGTGATAAGAAAAATACCTATCAAACATCACACAGTTCCAAAAAGTTATTCCGAGATGGTGATGATAAAATTTTAGGAGGAGTTGCATCTGGATTGGGTCATTATTTTGGTATCGATGTAATATGGATTAGAATTCTATGGTTAATTCTCGTTTTCTTTGGAGGTACCGGATTCTTAATTTATATTATCTTTTGGATTTTAGTTCCAGAAGCTAAAACAACTACCGAAAAATTACAAATGAAAGGTGAAGTTGTTAATTTAAGCAACATAGAAAAAAAAATAAAAGAAGAATTTAAAGATGTAAGCGACAGAATAAAAGGTGCTGATTACTCAAAAGCTAAAACAGGTGCACAAGAAATAGTTGACACCCTTGGCAAAGTGTTTGCAACGCTGTTTATGGTTTTAGGTAAATTTATAGGTATCTTAATTATTATCATTGCAACCTCTGTCATTATTGGTTTAATTGCTGGCGGATTTTCTTTAGGAACTTTTGAAATGCTTGGATTTGGATCTGAATTTGCTCAATATCCTCCATTTTTCTTTAAATCAACATTACCCATTTGGTTATTAATCGTTTTTATTTTTACTGCAATCGGAATTCCATTTGTTTTCCTTTTTATGCTAGGAATTAAGATTATTTCTAATAGCGCTAAATCTATGGGTAAAACACTAAAACTTACCTTATTAGGATTATGGTTAGTAGCAATTTTAGGTTTAATATTTTCAGGAATTGAATACTCAACTCATACAGCTTATAACGGTTTTCATACCACAAATCATGATTTACCAAATGTTATAACAGATACTCTTGATATTAAAATGATAGGAAATGATGAATTTTATGATTCAAAATCATTAAGAAAAAGACATGGATTTGAAGTTATTGTTGATAATGGAGTTGAAAAATTGTATTCATCTAAAATAAAGTTAGATTTTGCTAAAAGTGATACTGAAACTGCTTTTGTAAAAATCAGAAAAGAAGCTGAAGGAAATTCAAGAAATGCCGCAAATGAATTTGCTGAGCAAATAGAGTACAAATTTAATTTAACTGATAAAAAATTACAATTAGATGGCTATTTCTTATCTAACTTAGAAAATATTTATCAAAACCAAGAGGTTGAAATTACCGTATTTCTTCCTGTAAACTCATTCATTTATCTAGATAAATCAACCAAAACATATTTATATGATGTTGAAAATACAGATGATATTTATGATGACGATATGATAAAACACTATTATCAAATGACTAATGAAGGATTAAAGTGTTTAGATTGCAGCGAAATTATTAAAAATAACGATAATGTAAATGTAAAAATTGATGTTGACGGAATTGACATCAAAGTAGAAGAAAACGGAAATAGATCTAGAGTAAAAGTTGGAGAGAATATATTAATAAACAATGAACATTGGATTTTATCTATTTAAATCTACCAAGATTTAATTATTGAAAAAGAATATTATATATACCAATAAATTAAATATTATGAAATCAATTATAAAATTTACATTCCTTTTATTAGTCTTTGCAAGTACAACATCTTGTGTATTAACTGGTAAAAAAGGAAACAGCCATGTCATCACAGAAGAACGATCTCCAAATAGCTCTTTTGACGGAATTAAAGTGAGTCAAGGCATCAATCTTTTGCTAAAGCAAGGCAATAATGAAAGTATTACAGTTGAAACCGATGAAAATCTTAAAGACATATTAATTACTAAAGTTAATAACAATAATGTTTTAGAAGTTTATTTTGATCAAAATGTGAGAAAAGCAACCGCTAAAAATGTATATGTAACAGCCAAAAATATAAACTTATTAAGTACTTCTAGTGGAGCTTCACTTACTTGTGAAGATGTTATTTATACAGAATCAATTCAATTAAAATCAAGTAGTGGATCTAGTATAAGAATTGAGGTTATTGCAACCGAAGTTACAAGTTCATCTTCTAGCGGAGCAAGCACTAAAATTATAGGAAAAACAAAGCTTTTTAATGCAAAATCATCAAGCGGATCTACTATTAATGCAAATCGATTAGAAGCATCTGAAGTTGAAGCCAATGTATCTAGCGGAGCAAGTATAGACGTTTTTGCAACCAACGCACTTATTGCAACTGCCAGTAGTGGTGGAAGTATTGATTATGAAGGAACCCCTAGAAGGCTTGTAAAAAACACCTCTTCTGGTGGTAGTGTGCATAAAAATTAACGTGTTAATCTTTAATTAAAAATAATAAACCACATCATTAGGTGTGGTTTTTTTAGTAAATTTATTCTTTTAACAAAAAAACAATCATTTATATGAAAATCAGAATCTTATTAAGTTTATCCTTATTTATTTTATCATCAACAACTATTTTTTCACAATCAAGTTTAAAAGGCAATAAAATTGTTTTTATCGAAAATAGAGAAGTCTCCAGTTTTAATAATATTGAAGTTTCTGCAGATGTAGATGTTTATCTATTTCAAGGAGACAACAATTTAGTTAGTGTAGAAACAGATGAAAATTTACAAGATGCTGTTACAATTCAAGTTGACAATAACACTTTGAGAATTAGTTTCTCCAATAAAATTTCTAAAAGCAAAAAGATGAATGTATTTATAACTGTAACCAATGAATTACAATCAATTACAGCTTATAAAAATGCTAATATATACGCAGACAGCAGATTAATCTTAAGAAAACTAACGATTAATGCTTTTGATAATGCTGATTTTAAAGTAAAAATAGATGCCGATGATTTTAAAATTAATGGATTTAAAAAAACTGATTTAATAATTGATGTATTTTCAAAAAATATTGAAGCTAACTTAAATGAATCTTGTGAATTAAAATTAGAAGGCGAAATTGATTCTCTAAAAACTGAAATCAAAAATAATAGTATTTTAACTGTAAAAGGTCAAGGTGTAAATCTAGCAATTGAAGCAAGAAATAATGGAACTTTTAAAGGAGATAATTTTATGGTTGAAAATGCTTTTGTTAATGCCAATTCTAGCACAGATATAACTGTAAATGTGAGCAAAAACATTAAAATATCGGCAGAGAAAAATGCTTCTATCTCAATTTATAAGGAGCCAGAAATTGAAATTGAAAAACTAGAAGGTAAAGCAAAAATCTATAAAAAGAAACCTACAAAACTTTTTTAAACCCAATTCTATAATTTGCATAAAAAAATTGAGTTTGAAGTTCAACTAAATGCAGACCTTTTTTAAAAGCAAAAAGCCCATAATGGGCTTTTTTAATTGATATTATATTTTAAATTTACGCTAAAGAACCTAAATAACGTTCAGCATCTAAAGCTGCCATACATCCTGTTCCTGCTGCTGTTACGGCTTGTCTATAATCTTTATCCTGAACATCTCCTGCTGCAAAAACTCCTGGTAAATTTGTTTTAGTAGTCTTACCTTCTGTAATCAAATAACCAACAGCATCCATTGTTAATTGACCTTTAAAAATATCAGTATTAGGTTTATGGCCAATAGCAATAAATACTCCAGTAACTTTAATTACTTCTTTTTCATTAGTAATATTGTTAAATACTCTTACTCCCTCTACAACTTTATCGCCCAAAACCTCATCAATCTCAGTATTGAATTTAACGACTAAATTTTTAGTATTAAACACTCTTTTTTGCATGGCTTTTGAAGCACGCATTTCATCTCTTCTAACTAACATAGTTACTTTTGTACATAAATTAGCTAAATAAGTAGCTTCCTCAGCTGCAGTATCTCCAGCACCCACAACAACAACTTCTTGTCCGCGATAGAAAAATCCGTCGCAAGTAGCACAAGCAGAAACACCTCCCCCTTTTAAGCGTTCTTCACTTTCTAATCCCAAATAAGTAGCTGTAGCACCTGTAGCAATAATAACAGTATTGGCCTCAATTACATGAGATTCATCTACAACAATCTTGTGTATTCCTCCAATTTCCTTGCTAAATTCAACTTTTGAGACCAATCCGAAACGCACTTCTGTTCCGAATCGCTCAGCTTGATTTTTTAAATCTTCCATCATTGCAGTCCCATCAATACCTTGTGGATAACCAGGAAAATTATCAACTTCTGTTGTAGTAGTTAACTGACCTCCCATTTGCATTCCGGTAATCATAACTGGTTTCAGATCTGCTCTAGCAGCATAAATGGCAGCTGTATATCCTGCTGGTCCTGAACCAATAATAAGACACTTTATTTTCTCTACTGTATTTGACATAATTTTTAATTTTATACACAAATTTAAGACTTTTAAAAACAATGCTCAATATTGAATATCACTTTTTATAATATCAATATCATATAAAATAATTCTTTAAAAGTATTAATTTAGCTTAATAACTATAATCATGAATTATAAGACTTTTAATTCTCTAGAAGAATCAAAAAAAATAATTAAAGAAAATGAAGGAGTTCTCTTATTCTTTTCTACATCAAAATGCTCTTTAGGAGAAGCTTTAGAACCTAAAGTTTACCAACTTTTAGAGAAAAAATACCCAAAAATTTCTTTTTATTTTGTTGATATTCAACATTTACCCGATGTAGCAGCACATTATTCAGCTTTTGTTGAGCCAACTATTTTAGTTTTTTTTGACGGAAAAGAAAGTATCAGAAAAAGTAGAAATGTAGGTATAGAAGAACTTTCAATTGCAATTTCTAGGCTTTATAAAATAATTTTCTAATAATCATTTGTGCAAACTATAAGAAGTACTATATTTGCACACACTTTTTCGGGGTGTAGCGTAGCCCGGTTATCGCGCCTGCTTTGGGAGCAGGAGGTCGCAGGTTCGAATCCTGCCACCCCGACAAAAATTGCCGATGTAGCTCAGCTGGCTAGAGCAGCTGATTTGTAATCAGCAGGTCGTGGGTTCGAGTCCCTCTATCGGCTCAATTTTAAAAGCCTTCCTTTTGGAAGGCTTTTTTTATTATCAAAGTTATTCACTCACTATATTTTGTTAAATTTGTAAAGTATAAAAATCAAACCTATGCTTATAATTGGAATTGCCGGTGGAACTGGTAGTGGAAAAACAACAGTAGTTAATCAAATTCTTCATGAACTACCACCAGATGAAGTATGTGTTATTTCTCAAGATTCCTATTATAAAGAAACAGTTGATCTTTCTTATGAAGATCGTACTAAAATTAACTTTGATCATCCCAACGCCATTGATTTTGATTTACTAGTTGAGCATGTTGGCGAACTTAGAAAAGGTAATATTATTGAGCAACCTGTTTATTCATTTATAGCTCATAACAGAACAAAAGACACCCTCAAAACGCATCCTAAAAATGTTATTATTGTTGAAGGAATATTAATTTTCAACAGCAAAGCTTTACGTGATTTGTTTGATATTAAAGTTTTTGTTCATGCTGATGCTGACGAACGATTAATTCGAAGAGTAAGACGCGACATTGAAGAGCGAGGAAGAGACATCAATGAAGTTTTAGGACGATATCAGAGCACTTTAAAACCAATGCATCAGCAATTTATTGAACCAACTAAAACCTTTGCTGATATTATAATTCCTAATGATCGATATAACACCGTTGCAATTGACATTGTTAGAACTGTAATTAGTAATAGACTTTAATAAATTATGACATTTAAACAGCTTAAAGAAAAAAAATCATTCAGGTTTCTGACCAATAAATATTTTATAATCACATTAGGATTTGCTGTTTGGATGCTTTTCTTTGATCAAAACTCTTATGAAACACATCAAATGTTAAATAATGAAATTGAAAAATTAGAATCATCAGGAGAATTTTATTCTAAAGAGATTGAACAAGACAGAAAAGTTATTAAAGATTTAAAAAATCCTAAAAAACTAGAAAAATTTGCCAGAGAAGAATATCATATGAAGAAAGAAAATGAAGATCTTTTTTTAATTGAATATGACACTATAAAATAATAAAAATGAATAAATTTCTTTTCGAAGAATTTGACACAGTAAGTGCTACACAATGGAAACAAAAAATCCAATTTGATTTAAAAGGTGCTGAATATAATAAAACTTTACTAACTCCAACTTTAGACGGAATAACTATTAAACCTTTTTATCATGCTGATGAAATTGATAAAATAGAAGTTCCTGAAATTGATGAAAATTATAAAATTTGCCAAACCATTTTTATATCCGATGAAGTAAAAGCAAATTCAATTGCATTAGATTCATTAAAAAGAGGAGCGCAATCTATCCAATTTATTGCTCAAGATAAATTTAATGCATCCACTTTATTTAACAGTATTTTTGAGCAATTTCCAGAAACTGAAATCCATTTTGATTTTAAATTTCTAGATCAAATATTTACAACCCAACTCATCCATCAATTAAATGAAAAAAAAATATTTTATAATATTGACCTCATCGGGAATTTAGCTGAAACAGGTAATTGGTATCACAACCTTAAAATTGACCATGAGATTGTTGAAAATCTTATAAAATCTCCAATTAAAAATCAATATTTATTAGCAGTTAATACTTCAATTTATCAAAATGCAGGAGCCAATAATATCCAACAAATAGCCTATGCTTTAGCACAAGCAAATGAATATCTCAATCATTTTGGAAGCACAGTTGCTCAACAAATTCAATTCCATTTTTCAGTTGGTAGCAATTATTTCTTTGAGATTTCAAAGCTAAGAGCTTTTAGATATTTGTGGAAACTGCTGCTGGATGAATATAATATTGATGCTGAACCAAAAATATTTGTTGAGCCAACTTTGCGCAATAAAACCCTTTATGATTACAACACTAATATGCTTAGAACAACAACTGAGTGTATGAGTGCTATTTTAGGTGGTGTTACTACTATTTCAAATGTTTCTTATGACAGAATTTTTAGCAAACGCAATGAATTTGGGGAGCGTATTGCTCGTAATCAACTTTTAATTTTAAAAGAAGAAAGCTATTTTAAGGATGTTAACCAAATAGCAAAAAACTCTTATTATATTGAATCTATTACCAAACAAATGGCAGAAAAATCATTGGCTCTTTTCAAAGAAATAGAGCAAAGCGGTGGTTTTTTAAAACAACTAAAAGAAGGCACAATTCAACGAAAAGTAACTGAAAACGCTAAAAAAGAACAAGAACTTTTTGATGAAAAGAAAATCATTTTATTAGGAACTAATAAATATCCAAATCTGTCTGATCAAATGAAATCTAATATAGAAATATATCCATTTGTGAGAAAAAAAGTGAGAAAAACACTTATTTCACCAATTATTCAAGTGAGATTAGCTGAGCAATACGAACAAAAAAGATTAGAAAATGAAGCGTAAGGATATTTCTAAATTACAGGTAAAGACCTTTGACAAAGCTATATTTTCTCATCAACATGAAAATTTTATTGCTGGAATTCCTCCTTTTTTAAGAGGACCATATGCTACCATGTACGTAAATAAACCATGGACAATTCGTCAATATGCAGGATTTTCTACCGCTGAAGAAAGTAATGCTTTTTATAGAAGAAATTTAGCTGCCGGACAAAAAGGTTTATCTATTGCTTTTGACTTAGCTACACACAGAGGTTATGATTCTGATCATGAACGTGTTCAAGGCGATGTAGGAAAAGCGGGGGTTGCAATTGATTCTGTTGAAGATATGAAAGTGCTTTTTGATCAAATTCCACTTGATAAAATGTCTGTTTCTATGACTATGAATGGTGCTGTATTACCTATTTTAGCTTTTTACATTGTTGCAGCAGAGGAACAAGGGGTTGATAAAGAATTACTTTCGGGTACTATTCAAAATGACATTTTAAAGGAGTTTATGGTGCGCAACACCTATATTTATCCTCCTACTCCATCCATGAAAATTATTGCAGATATTTTTGAATATACCAGTCAGAAAATGCCTAAATTTAATTCTATTTCTATTTCAGGATATCATATGCAGGAAGCAGGTGCTACTCCAGAAATTGAATTGGCTTATACCTTGGCTAACGGATTAGAATATCTTAGAACTGGAATTGCTGCTGGCTTAGATATTGATGATTTTGCCCCGCGACTTTCCTTTTTCTGGGCTATTGGAATGAATCACTTTTTAGAAATTGCAAAATTAAGAGCTGGCAGAATGCTTTGGGCAAAAATGGTAAAACAATTTAATCCAAAGAAAAGTCAATCAATGTCTTTAAGAACTCATTGCCAAACAAGTGGGTGGAGTTTAACAGAACAAGATCCATTTAACAATGTAGCAAGAACAACCATTGAAGCCATAGCAGCCGTGTTTGGAGGAACTCAAAGTTTACATACAAATGCCTTAGATGAAGCAATTGCGTTACCAACAGATTTTTCGGCTAGAATTGCTAGAAATACTCAAATCTATATTCAAGAAGAAACCGCTGTCACCAAAACTGTAGATCCTTGGGCTGGTTCAACTTTTGTTGAACAATTAACCGAAGAAATTGCTACTAAAGCATGGGAACTCATTCAAGAAGTAGAGCAAATTGGAGGAATGACTAAAGCTATTGAAGCCGGAATTCCTAAAATGAGGATTGAGGAAGCCTCTGCTATTAAACAAGCTAAAATTGATAGTGAACAAGATATTATTGTTGGCGTAAATGCTTTTCAGTTAAAAGAAGAAGATGCATTAAATATTTTAGAGGTTGATAATGAAGCGGTGCGTTTAAGTCAGATTAATAGATTAACAACTATCAAATCTAAAAGAAATAATGAAAAAGTAAAGGAAACTTTAAACAATTTAACGGTTTGTGCACAAACAGGTGAAGGAAATTTATTAGATTTGGCTATTACTGCTGCAAAAGAAAGAGCCACTTTAGGTGAAATTTCAGATGCTTTAGAAATAGCATTTGGGCGTTATCATGCTAATATTAAATCTATATCAGGAGTGTATTCAAGAACTATAAAAAATAATAAGGAATTTCAGAAAGCAATCGAATTAGCAAATCAATTTGCTGAAATTGAAGGAAGAAGACCTCGTATTTTGGTAGCTAAAATGGGACAAGACGGACATGACCGTGGTGCAAAAATAGTAGCGACTAGTTTTGCAGATTTAGGTTTTGATGTTGATATTGGACCACTTTTTCAAACTCCCAAAGAAGTTGCCAAACAAGCGGTTGAAAATGATGTTCATGTTTTAGGTATTTCATCTTTAGCTGCAGGTCATAAAACATTAATGCCACTTGTTATTGAAGAACTTAAAAACTACGGTAGAAGTGATATTTTGGTAGTTGTTGGAGGAGTAATCCCAAGTCAAGATTATGAATATTTAAATAATGTAGGAGTTACTGGAATTTTTGGACCTGGAACAAAAATTACTATTGCAGCTATCAGTATTTTAGAAACATTATTAAAAAGAATAGAGTCATAACTTATACTTATACAACTAACATTTAACAATTCATATTTATAATTACTTTTGCTGAAAATTTATTATGGGATTATATTTACTTTCATTAGCAGCTCTTTTTTCAGTTCTAAATCCTTTGGGGACTGTTCCTGTTTTTGTAAGTTTAACTAAAGGAAAAACGAAGAAAGAAATCAATAAAATTTCACTTGCTACAGCCATTAATGTTTTAATAATTCTATTAATTTCCTTTTTTTTAGGAAAATTTATTTTAGTATTCTTTGGAATCAGTTTAAATTCATTAAAAATTGCAGGAGGACTTATTATTGCATCATCAGGTTTTGCGTTATTAACCGGAAAATTTTCTCAACACAAAGGAATGAGTGAAAAAGTAAAATCTGCAGCGATGGAGCAAGATGACATTTCTTTAACTCCGCTTGCCATACCCATGTTGGCTGGTCCTGGTACTATTTCATTACTTATTACTTATCATCAAGAATATACGCAACTTGTAGAAAGAGGAATTTTAGTAGGAACAATCATTACAATTTCAATATTAATCTATTTCATTTTAAGAAGTTCTTTATTTATTGTTAAAGCTCTTGGACCATCAGGTATCAATGCTTTATCAAGAGTAATTGGATTTATTGTAATTGCAATTGGTATTGAATATATTTTATCTACTATTATTCTATTGTTTAAATAACTAAAAAAAAATAATCTTTTTTAAAAAGGTTTAATATTTTTACAATTCATCTATCAAAATCTACATTTCAGTCAATTTAAATTTTTAGAGTAACGGTTTTTTATCAATTTTGGGTTATCAAATCCAAATAAATGAAAACAATATTTACCTTAATCTTTGTACTCCTACATTTTTTTGGAGTAAGCACTAAACCAATTTGTGCTCAAATAGAAAAATCAATCGAACTTTTTACTACATTTAAATTACCTATTATTTTTCAATCAAAATGTGGTTTAGAAAGCACAACAGAAACATTAATAATTAGTGATAAATAAATTTTATAAATAAAAAAATGAACCAACTGCTAAAAGAGTTTCCAAGAGCCATTATCATTTCAATATTAATATTTTTAGTTTTATTATTGATTAGAATTTTAACTGGAAATAATCTCATTTTTGATGCTAATTTATTAACAGATTTTGGATATACCATGCTGTACAGTTTAAGCTTGTATTTTGCCAATGCAGCCGTTTTTATGTATTTAGATAGTTTGTTTATTCAGAATAGGTTTACACCAAAACGAATTATTATCGGATTTTTTACTTCTTTTATAATTTCTATTGCAGTAATTTTTTTATTGCGACTTTTTCAAGATGTATTGATTAATAACAATTCTTTGTTGGCGTTTTTAAATAAAGAAAATATGGCAGACTATTTAGTGACTATTATCATCACTTTATTTGTAACCATAGCTTTTCATGCTTTCTATTTTTACAAAGAATATCAGGATAACAAAGTTAAAGAACAAAAAATAATTGCAAGCACTGCCTCTGCACAGTTCGAAAGTTTAAAAAATCAAATAGATCCACATTTTTTATTTAACAGTTTAAACGTTCTGAGTTCACTAATTGAAGAAAATCCAACTAATGCTCAAAAATTTACCACTTCATTATCAAAAATTTATCGCTATGTTTTAGAGCAAAAAGATAAAGAATTGGTTTTAGTACAAGAAGAATTAGATTTTGCTAAAACCTATGTAAACTTATTAAAAATGCGTTTTGAAAACAGTATTAACTTTAAAATTGAGATAGATTCATCCATCGCAATAACAGAAGCCAAAGTAGTGCCGCTATCCTTACAGCTATTGTTAGAGAATTGCATTAAACACAATGTTGTTAGCGAGCAAAAACCATTGCAAATCCAAATTTATTTATCAGATAATTATTTAGTAATAGAAAACAATCTTCAGAAAAAAGAAGTTTTACAAAATAGAAAAGGAGTTGGACTTCAAAATATAGTAAATCGCTATGCCATTTTAACCGATAGAAATGTTATAATAGAAGAGACTGCTTCACATTTTAAAATTAAAATACCTTTATTAACTAAACAAATTTCAACTATGGAAACAAAAAATGTTTATAATGAAAATATGGCTTATGTTAGAGCCAAAGAAAGAGTTGAAAAACTAAAAGAATTTTATGGAAATTTAGCCTCTTATTGCATTGTAATTCCGGTGTTAATTTTCATCAATTTAAAAGCTTCACCACAATTTTATTGGTTTTGGTTTCCGATGTTAGGATGGGGTTTGGGTTTAACTTTTCATGCCTTGGAAACCTTTGGTTATGGAAAATCTTGGGAAGAAAAAAAGATTCAAGAAATTTTAAATAAAGAGAGTGATACTAACAAAAAATGGAGCTGATAATGGAAACAAAACAAGATTACGAAAAGTACCAACGAGCCAAAAAACAAGTAGCAGAAATTAAAGGATTTTACAGTCATTTACTGTCTTATGTATTTGTAATGAGTATATTAATTTTTGTAAATTTAAAATATTCTCCAGAGCATTTATGGTTTATTTATAGTATGTTTGGTTGGGGTGTAGGTGTTTTTTTTCACGCTTTAAAAGTTTTTAATTGGTTTCCATTTATGGGTAAAAATTGGGAAGAGAAAAAAATTCAGGAGTTTATGGAACAAGAAAAAAATAAACAAAATAAGTTTGAATAATTATGACAACAGAAGAACAAAATAAATACGATAACGCTCTAAAACTAGTAAAGAAAATTAAAGGATTTTATACTCATTTACTCGTATATGTTGTTATAAACACTATGATTGTAATTGTAAACATTCAAAATTTAGATGCTAATGAAAGTTATTTTCAGATGCAAAATTTTGCCACTGCATTTTTCTGGGGAATAGGTTTATTAGCACATGGACTTTCTGTTTTTGGTCCGAATATATTTTTAGGTAAAAATTGGGAAGAGCGCAAAATTAAAGAATTGATGGAAAAAGAAAAAATTGCTAAATGGGAATAAAAAAACAATTAGAACGCTAAAGCTGTTTTTAATTTTAAAAAAATTAAATAACTTAAATGAGTAATTATAAATTATTTAAAAAAATGACCACAATAATTATTGAAGATGAAAAACCAGCAGCCAGACTTTTACAACGTAAAGTAGAAAAGTTAGGTTTACAAGTTGATCAACTAATACATTCTGTTGAAGAAGCTATTAATTGGTTTTCTAACAATAAGCATCCAGATTTAATTTTTCTAGACATTCAACTTTCTGATGGTTTATCATTTGAAATTTTTGAACAAGTTGATATTAAAAGTGCTGTAATTTTTACCACTGCTTTTGATGAATATGCTTTACGTGCATTTAAACTAAACAGTATTGATTATTTGTTAAAACCTATTGATGAAGAAGAATTGGAAACAGCTATCAAAAAATTTCAATCGAAAAATCAATCTATTCAAAATTTATCAATTGATTTTGAGAAGATTAAACAAATGTTTGCCAATCCTTTAACAAAGGTTTATAAAAAACGTTTTACCATAAAAATTGGCGAACATTTAAAAATGATTCCTATAGAAGCTATAGAATGTTTTTACAGTGAAAATAAAGGAACATATATACACACTAAAGACAACCGAGATTACCTTTTAAACTGTACGCTCGAACAATTGGAATTGGAGCTCAATCCTACGTCTTTTTTTAAAATAAATCGCAAGTTTATAATCTCTTTAGAAATGATTAAAGATATTATTGCTTACAATAATTCGCGCCTAAAAATAATCTTACCAACTTATAAAAATGATGAGATTATTGTAAGTAGAGAAAAAGTAAATGAATTTAAAAACTGGTTGGGTTAAATTTTAATTTAAAAGCCTATAAATTATAGTATTACCAATTTTAATTTAATTAAAAATCTTTTTTATTTGATTTCCATACAATTCCTAATATTGGAATAATCATCCAAAAAATTAATACTAAATAGGATAAAATAACCCCCAGATTGGTGCCGAAAAACTTTTTAAATACAGCGCCTGTATAACCCAAAAGTGCAGAAATATCAAGTTTTAATAACATTAAAGTTCTTGCTAAATCAATAGGGTTTGACATAATTGCACCTAAAGAAAACATGTCTAGAGGGTATTGCTCAAAATAAACTAAGAAAATTAAAAATACACCATCGTATATAACTGCTAATAACAACCAAACTAAAATGGCCACACCAAATCCTTTAATTTTATTTTCAAAAGAGATTGCAATAAAAAAAGAAATTGCAGTAAATATAAAAGTTAAAAAAGTACCAACAATAATGAGCGTTAAAAACTCAAAAATTTTATCTGAAATAAATAAGCCATAATAAATAAATGGCACACCTAAACCAACAATTAAACTAATAGATAAAGAAATTGCAACACCTAAATATTGACCCAAAAATATATTAGACCTTTTAATAGGTTGTGCCAACAATAACTCTGTAAACTCTTTTGAATCATAATAATACATTACACCAAAAATGGTTCCTATTAACGGAATTAAAACTGTAATTACATTTAAAAGTGTAACAATGGCATTAGATAAATTGCTGTTTAGAAAAAGCAAAACAATACCTAACAAAAGGTAAAACAACAAATAAATGAAACTCCACCGACTTCTAATAAGGTCGTAAAAACTATATTTTAAAATTTTATACATAATTCTCTTTTAAAATTGATGCAATAGCATATTCAAAATGATTTTCTTTTGTTTGTTCTTTTAAAGCTGAAATTGTTCCCTGAAAATGAATATTTCCATCTAAAATAAAAACAATTTCATCTGAAATTTCTTCTACAAAACTCATAATATGCGAAGTAATTATAATTGTCTTTCCTGCTTTTTTTTCTTTTATTATCAATTCTTTAAGCGTAATTAAAGCAACAGGATCTAAACCAGAAGTAGGTTCATCTAAAATAATTAATGGACTGTTAAACATAAAAGTTAACACTAAATTTACACGTTGTTTGGTACCACCCGATAAGTGTCCTAATTTTTTATCTAGAAAGTGTGATATTTTAAATAATTGTATGAGTTCTTGCTCACGACAGTTGCCACTTCTAATATCCTTAATCATATTAATTAATTCTATCACTTTTAAATTTGCAGGAAAATTGGCAATCTGTGGCAAATAATCTATTTGCTCTCTATATTTCCATTGCTTTAAAATATTTTGATCATGTATTTTTATAGCACCACTTTGAGGTATAACCATTCCTAATATCGATTTTATCAAAGTTGTTTTACCCGATCCGTTTGGGCCTAAAATAGCAAAAATACCACCTTGATTAATTTTTAAGTTAATTTTTTTAAGTACTTCTAATTTTCCAAAATCTTTTTTTACGTCATGAAATGTTATCATAGGTTTGGCTTCATTTGTGGTTGATCATCAATTAAAAAATCTGGAGTAAAAACAGGTGTTACTTTTTCAGAAAAATCAACAAGATTGATAAATAAACTCCGTAATAATATTACAGCTTCGGGTGTTTTATTTACGATATAAGAGAATAATTTTACAGGTCTATAAGG
>JAMPYA010000193.1 GCA_023700885.1 Flavobacteriaceae bacterium | reverse complement strand
TATCATCTAAATTCGATGCAAGGTGAAGTAGAAAAAACTCAACTACAATATATTATTCGCGATCATGACATGCAGTTGTTTGAGAAAAGAAAACAACTTTTTATAGATACTGCACAAAGTATCAATAAAAAATATAATCAAGACGTTATAGAAGTTGAGGTTAAAGATCAATATTACAATATGAAAAAAATGGTAGAACCAGTTATTCATATTGTTGATATTGCTGAGCAAGCCATGAGAAACATTGGAATTGTACCTAAAATAAAAGCAATTCGAGGCGGAACAGATGGCTCTCAATTATCTTATAAAGGGTTGCCTTGTCCAAATATTTTTGCAGGTGGACACAATTTTCATGGTCGTTATGAATATGTTCCGGTAGAATCAATGCAAAAAGCAATAGATGTTATTATCCAAATTGTACAATTAACAGCAAATAAATATCAATAAAAATGAACAATCAATTATTACTTTCTTTAGTAGAAAAATACGGAAGTCCGTTATATGTTTATGATAGTGAAATCATTGAAAATCAATATAAACGATTGACAAATGCATTTAAAAAGATTAAGAAAGTAAAGATTAACTATGCTGTAAAAGCATTATCAAACGTCAATATATTAAAGTTATTTAAAACCTATGGAGCAGGTTTAGACACCGTTTCTAAACAAGAAGTTTTGTTGGGTCTTCATGCCGGATTTAAACCAAAAGATATTATCTATACACCAAATGGGGTTTCTTTAAAAGAAATTGAAGATGTATCTCAAATGGGAGTTCAAATTAATATCGATAATTTATCTATTTTAGAGCAATTTGGTCATCATTTTCCAAATGTACCGGTTTGTATTCGTATCAATCCGCATATTTTAGCAGGTGGAAATCATAAAATATCAGTAGGACATATCGATTCTAAATTTGGAATTTCAATTCATCAAGTTCCTCATATTCTCCGAATTGTAGAAAATACAAAGATGAAAATTAACGGAATACACATGCATACGGGCTCTGATATTTTAGATATCGATGTGTTTGTGAGTGCTGCTGAAATTTTGTTTGATGTGGCTAAACAATTTGATCATTTAGAATTTATTGATTTCGGAAGCGGTTTTAAAGTTCCCTATAAATTGGGAGATATATCTACAGATATTGAAGAATTAGGAGAAAAATTGACTGAAAGGTTTAATTTATTCTGTAAAAATTACGGAAAGGAACTTACTTTAATGTTTGAACCAGGTAAATTTTTAGTAAGTGAATCTGGTTGTTTTTTAGCAAAAGTAAATGTGGTAAAACAAACTACTTCTACGGTATTTGCTGGTGTTGATAGTGGTTTTAATCACTTAATAAGACCTATGTTTTACGATTCTTATCATGAAATCGTCAATCTTTCAAATCCTGATGGTAAAAACAGATATTATACGGTTGTGGGCTACATCTGCGAAACTGATACATTTGCATCTAACAGACCCATTCATGAAATTCATGAAGGTGATATTTTATGCTTCAAAAATGCAGGTGCTTATTGTTTTTCAATGGCTTCTAACTATAATTCTAGATACAAACCTGCAGAAGTATTAATTCATAAAGGCAATGACTTTCTGATAAGAAACAGAGAAACAATTGAAGATATTTTAAGAAATCAAACAGAAATAAATTTATAATTAAATGAAACGCTCAAGACAATTTTAATTGACACACAGGGACATGATTATGGGCGTTCTATCTGACAAATAAAATTTATAGTGAGCTTGTCTAACTAAACAATAAATATAAAAAGATGAAAAATACAGCTTTAACTCATATACATGAAGCTTTGGGAGCTAAAATGGTTCCTTTTGCCGGTTATAATATGCCCGTTCAATACGAAGGCGTAAATATAGAACACGAAACAGTACGTAATAGTGTTGGTGTTTTTGATGTCTCTCACATGGGAGAATTTTTGTTAAAAGGTGAAAAATCTCTCGATTTAATTCAATTGGTTACAAGTAATGACGCAACCGTTTTAGTTGATGGAAAAGTACAATATAGTTGTTTACCTAATAATGAAGGCGGAATTGTAGATGACTTGTTGGTTTACCGAATTAAAGCTGATGAATATATGTTAGTGGTTAATGCCTCTAATATTGAAAAAGATTGGAACTGGATTGCGAAACACAATACTTTTGGAGTTCAGATGATAAACAAATCTGATGATATTTCGCTTTTAGCTATTCAAGGTCTAAAAACAGCAGAAGCATTACAGTCGCTTACTGAAATTAATCTTTCAGAAATGGAATATTATTCGTTTAAAATTGGAACATTTGCCGGAATTGAAAATGTTATCATTTCTGCAACAGGTTACACTGGTGCTGGCGGATTTGAAATCTATTTTAAAAACAAAGATGCTGAAACAATTTGGAATGCAGTATTTAATGCTGGAAAAGCATTTGGAATTAAACCAATTGGTTTGGCGGCTCGTGATACCTTGCGTTTAGAAATGGGATTTTGTTTATACGGCAATGACATTAATGATACTACTTCACCTATTGAAGCAGGTTTAGGTTGGATTACAAAATTTACAAAGAATTTCACCAATTCAGAAAACTTATTGAAACAAAAAACAGCAGGGGTTACTAAAAAGCTAGTGGCTTTTGAAATGATAGATAAAGGAATTGCACGTCATGATTATGAGATTGTAGATGCTGACGGAAAAGTTATTGGTGTGGTAACATCTGGAACTATGAGTCCGTCTCTAAAAAAAGCCATCGGAATGGGTTATGTGCCAAAAGAATATTCAAAAGTAGGTTCTCAAATTTACATTAGAGTTCTCAAATCTGATCTTTTAGCAGAAGTGGTAAAACTTCCTTTTTATAAAGGATAAGCCAATATAAATATCATTTATAAAAAGCATCACCGTAATTGTGATGCTTTATTTTTTTATGATAAATGAGCATGATAACCTTTTATTCCTTTGTAAAATTGTTCAAAATGTTTAAAATCTGCCTCCATATTGTCTGTAGTATAATAAGGTTCAGAAATTTTTAAAATTTTATTTTCAAAATCTAAAGACAACATTACAATAGGCACCTGAGCACCTTTTGCAATATGATAAAAACCTGTTTTCCACTTCTCGGTTTTTTTTCGTGTTCCTTCTGGAGCAATTGATAACTTAAATTTTTCTCTTTCATTAAATACCTGAATAATAGCATCTACCAAATTATTATTCTTAGTACGATCTACTGGCGTACCTCCTACCCATTTAAAAAAGAATCCAAAAGGTGGCTTAAAAAGTGAATCTTTTCCAATATAATTAATATCAACAACTTGAGACCATTTAATTAATAATCCTAAAGGAAAATCTAACCAAGTGGTATGAGGCGCAACAATAAGTACAAATTTATGAATAGATTTAGGAAATGCTCCTTCAAATTTAAAGTGCCAAATATATTTTAATATGAATTGAGAAATTAGTTTCATAGAGGAATTATTAAACGTACAAACTTAAAATAAATTTTAAGATTAAAAGGAATCAATCCTTTAAATTGTTATTTTTAGACTTTAAATGTAAAATTATGAGTGAAATTGCTATTATTATCTTAATCGTTGGAATTGTTGCTTTTACAATCGGTTTCTTTCTTGCAAAAACTTCTTTTAGCAAAGTAAATACATCCCTAAAAGAAGAAAATTTACGCCTAATAAATGAGCTTACTAATTTAAAAACTGAAAAAGAGTATTATTTAGTCGAGTTTACTAAAAAACAAAGTGAGAATGATTCTTTAATTCAACAAGCTGAAACTAAAAAAGCTGAAATAGCACAAATTCAAGAAAAATTTACAGCAGAATTTGAAAATTTAGCCAATAAGATTTTGGATGATAAATCGTCTAAATTTACTG
>JAMPYA010000192.1 GCA_023700885.1 Flavobacteriaceae bacterium | reverse complement strand
TTCTTTCGAAGATAAATTTAATCGCAAATAAGCACATAATCTCAAATCATTAGGAGTTAAGTTGGGATGAAGTTTTTTAACTTTTTTCATAAAGTTTTTATCAGCGTTATTAAATGCTTCTTCAAAGAATTCCCAATCATCTTTATCATTTAAATTTTTATCGATTAAACGCAATACAGACTTGTTTTTTAATTCAGTATTAGTGTCAAGAAACTCTTTCTTAATATTGTTTAAAACTTCATTTTTCTTAATAATACTCATAGTAGAGATAGCCAACTCTCTATTTTTGTTTTCGATGTCTAACTTTAGTTGTTCATTTTTAACTTTCATTATTTGTTGTTTATTCTCTAACAAACTCATTTCCATTTCTTTTTTTCTTTTATCTAAATCTGCCGCATGTTTAGAATTGAAATGTTTTTTATAGGATTTATGAATAAACACAGTTAATGCAATTGTTAAAAGAAAATAAATAAACCAGGCAATATTTGAAATATACCAAGGCTTGTGTATTTTAAAAGAATAACTAGCTTCATTTATAGTGTAATCATTTCCAATTCTGGCTCTTGCTTTAAAAATATAATCGCCATGAGGTAAATTATCTAAATTTACTTTGTTTTGATTTTCTAAATGGATCCATGAATTATGATAACCTTCAACTAGATATTGATAATCTATTGCTAAATGTTTAGCATATTCAGGAACACTAAAGATAATTTCAAAAGAATTATCAGTGTAATTATAGCTTCCTTTATCAATCAGATTAACAATTTTAGGCTGGGTTTCTAAATTTTTTAGTTTAATAGAGTTGATATAAATTGAATATTTTTTATTCTTAATTTCTGCTATATCTAGTGTAATATAGCCATCTGCTTTTCCTATTAAGTACTTGCTCTTACCTAGTAAAGTGATGTTTTCATACCCTATCATTGCTTTTCGAAGAGATAAAGGAATTGGTATTTTGTTGATGAGCGGTTCATTTGAAAATTGTCCTGGACTAACGTAATAAATATTTTCCTTAGTAAATAACCAAAGTTTATCTGTTTCATCCACAATTAATTTACCGGAAATGTAATAATCATCCTTCAACATTATACTTAGTAAACTGTCTTTTTGAAATTTCTTATCAATTTTATCAAAATAAAAAATTCCGTCTTTGGATGCGTATAACAATTTTTCTTTGTACAATGCGATACTTGAATTTTTACCTTTAGGAATTGAAACTTCTTTATGTACTTCAATAATATTTTTAAAGTTGGCATCTGCTTTAAGTTTGTAAAGTCCGCTGTATTCGTGATTTACCCAAATTGTATTTTGCAGATCTAATTCAAAAAAACGAGAAGAAGTATTAAAACCTTTTATTTTATTTCTGAATGTCCAAATTCCGTTTTGCTTTTGTAAAACACTTAAACCGGTATAATGGCCTTGTAAAATTAAATCTTTTTGTGATGGAATTTTTTTGAAAGACCAGGTTCCTGGGATGTTTGAAATGAGTTTTGCCTTTGAATTTTCAATTTGAAAAGTTCCAGAATCATGCCCACATAATAATGAATTGTCAATTTTATATAAACTCCATACCTGACCTTTAGTGCCTTGGATAAATTTAAAATTTTCTAGATGGTTTAAATTTTTATAATAAAGTCCTTGATTTGTACCGATATAGATTAAATTATTGAAAACTATAGAGGTATATATAGTTCCATAATCGCCTTTATAATCATCATATATTTTTATGGGAGATTTTAAGTTTACACAATTAATACCATTATCAAGTCCGGCCCAAATATTTTGTTCATAATCTTCAAAAAGTGATAAAACGGTGTTATTGCTTAGTCCGTTGTTTTGATTATATCTGTTTAGAATAGTGCCATCTTGCTGTAAATGAATAATTCCTTGAGAGATAGTGCCTAATAAAAATGAGTTGTCTTTTAATTTTATACTACTATACACTGTAGTTGAAGATAAAAGTATGTCAGAATCATTTTTCCATTTTGAAAATGATTGTTCAGAATACCTAAAAAATCCATTTTTCTGAGTGATTAATAATAATCCATTTTTATCATCAAAAATATTTGTAACCCAATCATTGTTAAATAAATTGGCTTTTATAATTAATTCGGGTTTACCTTCAGTAATTTTAAAAACACCTTGGTTAACTACATGGAAATAAACTGATTTTTCGGTAGTAAATGCTTTTGTTAAAATATCATCGTAATGAAAAATGTTGAATTTATTCAGTTTTGTATCGTATAAATAGAGGTTGTTAAGTGATTGAAAAATAATCCATTTTTCAAAATTGATGATTTTCCAAAATTGTTCATCTTGTTGAATTTTTTCTTTAATCTGTTTACTTAAAGAGGTGTATGCTAAAAGCCCTTTTTTATTGCGTTTCCAGTAACCAAACTCCATAAAACAGCCGGTGTAAATTTTATCATCAATCACATTAACCGAACGTGGAATTGATTTATTTGGTAAGGGATATAAAGACCAATTAGATCCATTAAATTCTAACAAACCTTCATTATTGGCAACATAAATAAAATTGTTAGATGCTTGTGAAATACTCCAGTTTTGATTTCCACCAGAATAAAGTTCAGGTGAATATTTTTCTATAGGAGCAATCTCTTGAGAATGGATAGGTTCTGACAAAAAAATAATAGTAAATAGAATTAAGATAAATTTTTTATAGCGTATCATATTTTTGACAAACCGTTTTACAGTTATTTTAACAAATATAATAAACCATTTTGATTGTATGTATGGTTTTTGTATAGGTGTTTTGACTGTTTTATGATTCTTATTTTAGATATTTTCTTAACACATCATTTATTTCTTCCCTAAATTTACAGGATGATTAAAGTGTATCGTGTTTTTGTTCTGCTACTCATAGTTGTTAGTAATAATTCAATAGCTCAGAAAATGGATGATTCTAGCGAAAAAATAACACTTATAAACAATTTGTATTGTCCATTAACCAATCATCATATCATTGATGATGATGTACTAACATCAATAGACAATATTGGAACAGAAACTGTATACATTCAAATTGTATCAGGATATAATAAAACTACAGATCAGTTAAAATTATTAGGAAATCATCCCACAATAAATGTATTGCCTTTTGATGATATAAATGGGAAGTTAACACTACAATGGATTGGAGGAGGCACTCCTACATTTAGTGATTTCGAAATGGCTTTAAAAGATGTTGTATATTATAATAATTCGCCAACTCCAAGTGGAAATAGAAATTTTTCAATTACCATAGGTTCTGCTAATTATTTACCATTAACAGGTCATTATTATGAATTTGTTCCGGCACTTGGAATTACATGGACAGCTGCTAAAGTTGCTGCTGAAGCTAAAAACTATTTTGATATTCCACATGGTTATCTAGCTACTATAACTTCTCAAGAGGAAGCCAATTTAATAGGAAAACAAACTACAGGTGCAGGTTGGATTGGTGGAAGTGATACAGAAACTGAAGGTGTTTGGAAGTGGGTAACTGGCCCAGAAGCTGGTACTATATTCTGGAATGGTGGCCCAAATGGAAGTTCGCCAAATTTTGCTTTTTGGAATACAGGAGAGCCTAATAACAGTGGTAATGAAGATTATGCACATATTGCTGATAATAATGTTGCAAATCCTTCTGGATCTTGGAATGATTTAAAAATTACGGGTGATCCAATAAGTAATTATAATTATTACCCTAAAGGATATTTAGTTGAATATGGTGGAATGCCAGGTGATCCCATATTAAAAATATCAGCAAGTTCATCAATTTTGATTCCTGAAATCATAACAATTACAAATGCTAGTAGATGTGGAACTGGAAATATAACGCTTAGTGCAACTTCTAATACTGGAAATGTGTATTGGTATGCTTCGCAAACGGGCGGAACGCCAATTGAAACGGG
>JAMPYA010000191.1 GCA_023700885.1 Flavobacteriaceae bacterium | reverse complement strand
TCATCTAACAAAATGGGTTCAATTTTTTCAAGCATTTGGGCAGTCATGGCGCCATGTTGTAACCCATGAATATTTAAATTGTATTTTGGAGAAGGTATTTCCATTTCATCAAAAAATATTTGACTCATATTATCGTCAAAATGCTGACCAGTATGAATAATAACCTCCTCAATTTCAGTGTATTTTTTAATAATTCGGCTTAAAACAGCCGCTTTAACAAATTGAGGACGAGCTCCTAAAATAGTCACAATTTTTTTCATGTTGTAATATTCAAGTATTTGTTTAAAAATACCAATTTATTTTTTGATAAGACATTTTTTAATCAACACAGATAATTGTTGTGTCAAATTTTGGCGATGATATTGCTGATAATTAGAGGTTTGAACTTGTAAATTATTTTGTTGATAACAGCTATAATAATCTTCCAATACTTTTTTTAACGAAATTTCATCGTCAAAATTAATTACTTTTCCCGCATTGGTTTCTTTTAAAATAGTTGCTAAATCTCCATTAATTGGCGCAATAGCTATAATTGGTCTTTTAGCTTGCAAATATTCAAATACCTTTCCTGTAATAATGCCTTTAGAAGCTGGCACATTATTGATTGAAAGTAATAAAATTTGAGAAGTTAACTGAATGTTAATAACTTCATCATGAGATAAATAACTGATCAAATTTAAGTTTGATTTTAACCCAAATTCTTGAATAGATTTCAAAACACTTTCATCAACTTTCCCTATTAATTTGATTTCTAAATCTTCTTTAAAAGATTCATTTTCAGAAGACAAATCTGATAAAACTTTCCATAAAAAAGGATGATTTCTATCGGCATTCATTAAACCGATATGTGTTATGGTAAATTTTTTGTCTAGCTGAACAATTTTATTTGAACTTTCTGTATCATAACCATTGGTAATAACAGTAATATTATCAGCATATTTAGCATAATTATCTTTCATCGAATTTCCAACAACAATTACTTCATCAGCATATTTTAAAACCTTTTGTTCTAATTCATAATGTTTCTTTCTACTTTTTTCAGTTAGCGGTAAGTGATGAAAATAATCAATATCTGTCCAAGGATCTCTAAAATCGGCCATCCATTTAACGCCAGTTTCTTTTTTTAATTGAAGTGCTATAAGATGCAAACTATGAGGTGGACCCGTAGAAATTATTATATCTACTTTATTTTCTTGGATATATTTTTTAAGAAATTTTACTGATGGATTTATCCAGAAAATTCGCGCATCAGGTATAAAATAATTAGCCCGAATGTAATTTTTAATTTTTCCAATTGTAGAAGTTTGTTGACCTAAAAATCCAGCACTTTCAACTTTTTGTTTTTTAGAAAACAAATTAGCAATTTGATAAGGTTCCCAAATAGGCTGCTTTAGTATTTCAATTCCTTCTGGAATATCACTAATTAACGATTCATCAAAAAATACATATTCAGGATTTTCTACAGTATAAATAACGGGTTCAATACCAAAATTTCGTAAATATTTAACAAATTTTAACCAACGTTGAACTCCGGAACCACCCGCAGGTGGCCAATAATAGGTAATAATCAAGGCTTTTATCATCCTAAGTCATCGTATAATTTAATTAAATTGCCAGATACTTTTTCCCAGCAAAATTCTTCTTCAACAAAACGTTTACCATTTTTGCCCAATATTGCTGCAAGTTCATTATTTTGATATAATTGTAGTACTTTATCAGCAAATTCATCGGCATTTTTTTCTGAATGAACCAATCCGCTTTTTGTTCTTTCTACCAAGTTTTTTTGAGCTGTAGCATTGCTAACTAATAGCGGTTTACCAAAACTCATATACTGAAAAAGTTTGTTGGCATATGCTACATCGTGCTGAATATTTCTATCTAAGGGACTAATACAAATGGCACTTGCTTTAATATACGATGGAAATAATTTTACATTTTGCCATCCTTGAAAATCAACCACATCAGCCAAATTTAACGAATTTACTTGTTCTTTAAGCACAGAATCTGTTGTATTCTTACCAACAATTACCAGTTTAATATTAGATATATGCTTTTTAAGTTCTGGCATCGCTGCAATAGCTGTTGGAAGCCCTCTTCTAAGGCCGGTATCGCCCAAATATAGAATAACAAAATCATTTTTATATTGATTCAGGATTGTATCATCAATTACAGCTTCCTTATAAAATGATTCTCTGACTGTATTGGGAACTAATACTATTTTTCCTTTTTTTAAAGAAAGTCTTGATTCAACTTCTTCAATAAATTCTTGAGAAACAGTGATGACTTTAGTGGCATTTTTAATAAATTTTGCTTCTTTTTGTTTCCATTTTTTGGGAGAAATTAAGTATTTTCCAGGAAATTTTTGAAAATGAGGATACCATTTCATAATCTCTGGGAGATTATCATGTAAATCAAGAACTATTGGTAAGTTATTAATAGAATTGGCTTTAAAAACAGTATCGGATATCGTAATATCGTGTATATGTAGCGCTTCAATATTGTTCGATTGGATAAAATGCGCTACTTTACTTTGTAATAAATATCTATAAAAAGGAAAAGTATAGGATAATGCAGAAAGTTTGTAAATTAATTTATTTGATTGATACCTTTTAATGAATATCCCTTTATAATTTTCATCAAATAATTGGTTTTCGTAGGTTAGACAAAATAAAAAAACCTCATGTCCGTTTTGTATTAAAGCTATCGCCTCATTTTCAACTCTTGGATCAGGAGGAAATGTTTTATCTAAAATCATTCCAATTCTCACATTGCTATTCTTTTGATGCAAAAACAACGTAAAATCTAGGTTCAAATTTTCTAAGCAATGGTCTAATTCCAATTGCATCAGTTGGACTAGTCCATTTTTCTCTTTTTTGAATTATCCAACCAGACTTTTCTAGTAACCAATCAAATTGCCAATCTTCGAATTCATGATAATGTCGATCTCTCATGTCTGTTTTACTTTGATACGCTTTGGCAAACCATAAATTTAATGGAACGGTAACTATAAGGTTTTTAGCTTTTATTTTATTTAAAATTGGAAATGGTGAAACTAAATGTTCTAATATTTCAAATGCTGTAACCGCATCAACCTGATGATTATTTACCAATTCTGGCATTAAATCTAGATCTTCTCCTTGTGTATTGTAAACGGTATACCCATTAGCTTCCATTATTTCAGAAAAAGGATTTCGAACACCAAGATCTAATATTACAGCTGGCGGTGGTAAAACATTTACTAAAAATTCAATGGTCTTTTTATACCTATTGATAGTATGCTTATTACTCATGTAGTTTGTTTTTTACAAAAATAAGAATTTATTCCTTTCTATGTAATCTAAAAAAAAAGAAATTAAGAAGATAATAGAACAAAAAGAAAAAGAGTATAGCTGGTTGATTTTACTTTTCTTTTTCAATATAATTTCCCCCAAAATTGTATTGACTCTTATTAACTTTTAAAACTTTCTTAGAAAAAATATGAGGCGCTATACCCTTTTTTAGTTTTATAAAGCTAATTTAGTGCAAAATACTGCTAAACCAAACACAATTTCACAAGCGTTGATTATTATTTCACAAGCGTTAAATTTTAGTAATTTTAAGTTATATTTGAGCAATGAAAAACCGACTTTCCATCTTTATAACTAATAAAACACTATGCTTATTGGTTGGTGTTTGGTTTTCTGTATATACGAATGCACAAATTCCCGGATTAACACAGTTTACCATAAATGATGGTTTAACAAGTAATACTATTTATGATATTACTCAAGATGAACAAGGTAATATGCTCTTTGCTACTGATTTTGGCTTATCAAAATTTGATGGAGTTTCCTTTAAAAATTACACGGTTGAAGATGGATTACCTGATAATGAAATTTTAAGAATATATAAAGATACAAAGCAAAGAATTTGGCTTTTAGGATTTAATGGAAAAATAGC
>JAMPYA010000190.1 GCA_023700885.1 Flavobacteriaceae bacterium | reverse complement strand
CTGGTTGGGGGTTTAGTGCTGTTGGTATAGGATTTTTTGCCATTGCATGGGTATTTAACGCCTTAAAAGGACGTGTATAAAATCTATAATTTTTACAACTAAGGTGCCGGATTTGGGTATTTCTCAAATATAGCTTCAATTTCTTTTAAAATTTCATCAGAAAGTTTCTCATTCCAACTACTGATATTTTCTTTAAGTTGTTCCATTTTTGTTGCTCCAATTATAACACTTGTTAAAAAAGGTTTTTGTAATAGATAAGCTAAAGATAAATGTGCTAAACTCATTCCATTTTTTTGCGCCAAGTCAAAATATAATTGTGTAGCTTTTTTAGCGTTTACTTTATTGTAACGCGCCATTTGTGGAAATAAATTTAAGCGAGCATCTTCTGGCATTTTCCCCTCTAAATATTTACCTGATAATACACCAAATGCAAGTGGTGAGTAAGCTAATAGTCCAATGTTTTCTCTGTGAGCAATTTCTGCTAAATTAATTTCAAATGTTCTGTTCAACAATGAATAAGGATTCTGAATTGTTAAAGGTTTAGGAAGTATTAATTTTCTACTTTCCTCTACATAACGCATTAAACCCCAGGAAGTTTCATTAGAAACACCGTAATGTAGAATTTTTCCTTCTTTTATACAATCGTTCATAGTTTCTATAACTTCTGAAAAATTATCACTCCACTCTTCAGTTTCATCATGCTTATAATTTCTGATGCCAAAAATATTGGTTTTACGTTCTGGCCAATGCAATTGATACAAATCTATATAATCAGTTTGTAAGCGCGTTAAACTGCTTTCAATAGCTGATTTAATACTTTCTTTAGAAAAATTTAATTCTTCTCTGATATATGAAAAAACGGTATTAGGTCCAGCAATTTTAGTTGCTAAAACTACTTTATCACGATTGTTTTTTAACCAAGTTCCAATAAATTTTTCTGTACTTCCTTGTGTTTCCTTTCTTCCTGGAACAGCGTACATTTCAGCAGTATCAATAAAATTTACACCTTGTGAAACTGCATAATTCAATTGTTCACGTGCTTCTTTTTCAGTGTTCTGTTGTCCAAAAGTCATGGTGCCTAAACAAATTTTACTGACTTGTAAATTGGTATTGGGTAAAAAAGTGTACTTCATTTATAGTATTGAGTATTGAGATATGAGAATTGAGATATGAGAAATAAGACAAAAAGATTAAAGATTAAATCTCTTTCCAAGTCCTTCCCAAAGGTAAAGGGAAAAACTCTTTGCTTAAAGTAGTCTGCAATAAATTTTATGCATTACGTAAAACATTTTTAATTTTTAATTATTTATCGCTTCAATTCCAGGTAATACTTGTCCTTCTAACATTTCTAACATAGCGCCTCCACCTGTAGAAACATAACTTACTTTTTTATCAAAGCTAAATTGTTTAACAGCAGCAACAGAATCGCCACCACCTACTAATGAAAACGCTCCATCTTCTGTAGCATCAGCAATTGCATGACCTAATTCAATCGTTCCTTTTGCAAATTTTGGCATTTCAAAAACACCAACTGGTCCATTCCATAAAATCGTTTTACATTGCGCAATAACGAAAGAAAAACCAACATTGGTTTTGGGTCCAACATCCAATCCCATCCATCCATCTGGAATATTATTGACATCTTCAACTCTTGTATCAGCATCATTACTAAAAGAATCAGCAATTACAGCATCAATCGGTAAATGGATTTTTACATTTTTTTCTTTGGCTTTTTTCATAATTTCTAACGCCAAATCTAATTTATCATCTTCTACCAATGAGTTTCCAATTTTACCGCCCATGGCTTTTATAAAAGTAAAAGTCATTCCTCCTCCAATAATAATATGATCTACTTTATCTAGAATATTTTCAATGATTCCGATTTTTGAAGAAACTTTTGCTCCACCTAAAATAGCTAAAACGGGTTTTTTACTATTTTTTAATACTTTATCAATGCTTTCAATTTCTGATGCCATTAAATAACCAAAACATTTATTTGTCGGAAAAAACTGAGCTACAATAGTTGTTGAAGCATGTGCACGATGTGCTGTGCCAAAAGCATCATTCACATAAATATCACCTAATTTGGATAATTTCTCAGCAAAATGAACATCTCCCGCTTCTTCTTCTTTATAAAATCGGAGATTTTCTAATAATAAAACCTCTCCTTTTTTTAACTCATTTACAGCTTTTTCTACCTTATCACCAATACAATCATCAATAAATTTTACATGAATTCCTAAAATTTTTGAAACTGTTGAGACTATATGTTTCAAAGAATATTTTTCTTGAACACCTTTTGGACGTCCTAAATGTGACATTAAAACTACACTTCCACCATCCCTTAAAATTTTTAAGATTGTCGGTTTTGCAGCCTCAATGCGATTAGTATCTGTTACCTGAAACTGTTCGTTTAACGGAACATTAAAATCTACTCTTATAAGAGCTTTTTGATCTTTAAAATTGAAATCATTGATTGTTTTCATATGTTTAAAAAGTATATTCTGAGTTAATTATGAGTTTTTTAAGCTTCTATTTAAAAATATCCTCATTTTAAAAACAAAGATACTTCACTAAATTAAAAATTGAAGAATAAAATTGATATTTTTGGAACAATTAAATAACTGAATATTAATGGATTTTTCTGAAGTTTTAGGACTTACTTTTATCAAAAAACATTTACAGCAAAGTGCTGATTTAGGTCGTATTCCGCATGCTCAATTATTTGTAGGCGCAGAAGGAAGTGGTACATTGCCCATGGCGCTAGCTTACGCACAATATCTTTTGTGTAAAGAAAGTATTGATTTTGAGGCATCTAAATTAAAATGTGAAAAATTAAGTCACCCCGATTTGCATTTTGCTTTTCCTGTTGCAATTAATGATGTTGTTAAAAAAGATCCTGTAAGTAATTTATTTTTAAGTGATTGGAGATCTTTTATTGCACAAAATCCGTATGGAAATTTATTTGATTGGTTACAATTTATTGGAATTGAAAACAAGCAAGGGATTATCAATGTTGATGAAGCTGAGCAAATTGTGAAATCTTTGAAGTTAAAATCATACGAAGGTGGATATAAAGTTATGATAATTTGGATGGCAGAAAAAATGAATACTTCTGCAGCTAATAAATTATTAAAACTAATTGAAGAACCGCCGGCTAAGACTGTTTTTATACTAATTGTTGAAAAAGAAGAGCAATTAATTTCAACAATACGTTCAAGATGTCAAGTGCTACATTTTCCTCTTTTAAGTGAACATGATATTGTAAATGGATTGGTTTCAGGTGAAAATATTTCAGAAAAAGAAGCGTTAAATATTGCGCATCAAGCTAATGGAAATTATAATAAAGCACTTAATATATTAAGAAACAATAGCAATGATTTAGTTTTTGAGCAATGGTTTATCACTTGGGTAAGAAGTGCTTTTAAAGCTAAAGGGGATGCCTCTGTAATTGCCCAATTGGTAGAATGGAGTGAAAATATAGCAGGAACTGGTAGAGAAACTCAAAAACAATTTCTCAATTTTTGTTTACAATTCTTCAGGCAGGCTTTGTTGCAAAATTATGCAGTTACAGATTTAATTTTTTTACAACCTAAAACAGAGAATTTTAAATTTGAAAGTTTCTCAAAATTTATTCATAGTGGAAACATTATAGATATTACCAAAGAAATTGATGATGCAATTTATCATATAGAACGCAATGGAAATGCTAAAATAATTTTTTTAGATTTATCTATAAAACTTACAAGATTAATTTATAAAAATGACTCTTAACAATCTAAATATTAGTATATTAAACAGAAAAGCCAGTTATTTTAACTGGCTTTTTTTATTGTATTAAGTTATTTTATTTTTTGGCCTTATAAGCTTCATTCAATTTTACTAAAACTTGTTCGGTCACATCTAATTTTTCATCACCGTACATTACAGTTCCTTTTCCATTGG
>JAMPYA010000189.1 GCA_023700885.1 Flavobacteriaceae bacterium | reverse complement strand
CCATCAAAATAATAGCCATCCATAAGTTTCCAATCACAATATCCACCAAAACCATTCCGCCATAATTTTTGGGATTGTACTCATAAATTTCTAACATGGCAGCTTGATTAGCGCCTCCGCCTATCCAACTACCTGCAATGGTAGCCAATCCTCGCCAAACGGCATCGGGTCCAACTCCACCAACAGTTTCTGGTGATACAACTGAAATTATTAAAACGGCTAAAGGACCTCCAATTATAATTCCTACAGTACCTGCAAAGAACATAATTAAGGCTTTTGGTCCTAAATTAAACATGGCTTTTAAGTCTATACTTAATGTCATTAAGACTAATGCAGCAGGAAGTAAAAATCTACTTGCTACAAAATATAAATTAGAATGGGCGTCAGAAATAACTCCTAATGAACTTAAAATTGAAGGTAATAAATAAGCCATTAAGAGCGCTGGCATCACTTTATAAAAATTTGACCAATATTTATTGTTGGAATTGGAGGTGTAAAAAATAAATCCAAGTAAAAGCATTAGAAGTCCAAATACTACAGCGTCATCAGAAATAATAGGTAATGGTTCCATTTATATGATTTTTGGCTAAAATATAAAAAAAACTATAGGTTCTAGTAAATCATTTCTTTACTAAGTATATTTGTCGATATAAAAAATAATAAAAGAGAAATAAATTTAAGTTTATTTCAATTTTATAATGAATCAATAAAATTATAACCCATGAAACTATTAAGATTACTTATTTTATTTATTGTATTTCAGGTTTCTGCTCAGCAAGGAGGAATGTGGATTCCATCAATGTTAGAAGGAAAAAACGAGAAGGAAATGCAAAGTTTAGGCATGAAAATGACTGCCTCTGATATTTACAATATCAATAATTCTAGTTTAAAAGATGCAGTTGTTCATTTTAACGGTGGGTGCACAAGTGAATTAATTTCTTCTCGTGCATTGTTGTTAACCAATCACCATTGTGGTTATGGTGCAATTCAATCACACTCAAGTGTAGCTCATGATTATTTAAAAGATGGTTTCTGGGCTATGACCGATGCTGAAGAATTGCCTAATCCGGGCATGGTTGCTACGTTAATTGTTCGTATTGATGATATCACTAACAGAGCATTTGAAGGAACATCAGACAATATGACTGAGAAACAAAGACTTGATAAAATTGCTCAAAATTTAGACAAGGCACAAAAAGAAGTGGTTAAAGAATCTTGGCAAGAGGTATTTGTAAAATCAATTTATCATGGGAATCAATATTTACTTTATGTAACTGAAGTTTTTAAAGATATTCGTTTAGTTGGTGCTCCGCCTTCTTCTATCGGTAAATTTGGTTCTGATACCGATAATTGGATGTGGCCAAGACATACCGGCGATTTTTCTTTATTTAGAATTTACGCTTCAAAAGACAATAAACCCGCAACCTATTCTAAAGATAATGTGCCGTATATACCTAAGCACTTTTTACCAGTTTCATTAGATGGTGTAGCTGAAAATGATTTCACTTTGGTCTTTGGTTTTCCAGGTAGAACAAATGAATATTTACCTTCAATTGCTGTAGATCAATTAGCAAATAAATTAAATCCGGCTAGAATTGAAGTTCGTGATGTGGCATTAAAAATTGTGGATTCTTATATGAGAAAAGATCAACAAATAAAAATTCAATATGCTTCAAAATATGCTTCAATAGCTAATTATTGGAAAAAATGGATTGGTGAAAGTCAGGGAATCAATAAATCTGATGCAGTTAAAATTAAAAAGAAATTAGAAACTGATTTTGATAAATTAGTTGCAGCAAAAGGATTACAAAATAAATATGGTACACTTTTGTCTGATTTTGACAGCATGTATAAAGAAATAGAAGCTGTTTCATTAGCAAATGATTATTGGAGTGAAGTAGTAAATCGTAATGTTGAGTTATTATCTGCAACGGTTATGATGTATCAATTGGAGCAAGTTTATGAGAAAAAAGGAACTCAAGCTTTTGAAGAAGCCAGAGAAAAATTGAATAAAAGATTAGAAGGTTTTTACAAAAATTACAATGCTACTGTAGATAAAGCTGTTTTTGAAAAATTAATCGAAATTTATGCCAACAATATTCCAAGAACTTATTTATCTAAATCTTTATCCAATGTCGATTTTAAAAAATTAACAGATGAAATTTATAAAAAGTCAAAACTAACAAGTTATGAAGGAGTAAGTGAATTATTGTCGGGTTCACCATCTGATTTTGTCAAAAAAATCAACAAAGACAAAGGGTATCAATTAGGTAAAGAATTAACAGCTGATTTTTATAACAATATCAATCCGAAATTTGTAAAAATGAGCGAGGAAATAGCAACTGTTCAAAAAGTATATATGAAAGCTTTATTAGAGTTATTTCCTGAGGAGCGAATTTTTCCTGATGCCAATAGTACTTTAAGAGTTACTTATGGAAAAGTGAGTGGTTATCAGCCAAAAGATGCAGTTTATTATAAACCTGTTAGTTATTTAGATGGAATTATAGAAAAATATGTTCCTAATGATTATGAGTTTGATGTGCCTTTAAAATTAAGAGAATTATATGAAACGAAAGATTTTGGACAATATGCAGAAAATGGTAAAATTCCGGTTGCATTTATTGGAACCAATCACACAACCGGTGGTAATTCTGGGAGTCCTGCAATTGATGCTCATGGAAACTTAATCGGATTGAATTTTGACAGAGTTTGGGAAGGAACTATGAGTGATTTATATTATGATCCGGCCATTAGTAGAAATATTATGGTAGATATTAGATATGTATTATTTATTGTTGATAAATATGCCGGAGCAACTCGTTTAATTGATGAAATGAAGTTGGTTCATCCTAAGAAGAAATAATTAAATTTTATTTATAAAAATGAAGCCCCGATTTTTCGGGGCTTCATTTTTTTATTCATTATCAAAATCTTTAGGTAATCGTTTGGCATCTTTTAAGCATTTGTGAATCATCCATTCCAACTGTCCGTTGGTGGAACGAAACTCATCAGCCGCCCATTTTTCGATGAATTTTTTTAATTTCAAGTAAAAAATCAGTAATATTCGTAATTAAAACATTAGAAATTAATATTATTATAAAATAGAGTACTAAAAAATAGTACATTTGGTTTTTACGATTTTATTAGCAACAAAATTGTTAATGAAGTATCTATAATGCTCTATTTTATAAACTAAATATCAATGCTATGAAAAAAGAAAATTACTTAAAAATTGGAGTTCTACTTCTTGGATTTCCTTTATTGCTGTGGAATTGTGAAAAAGAAGAATTTTTGCAGACAAAGGCATCAACACAAATGAATCTTATCCAAAATCAATTCACACTCGAAAATTTTGAAGATGATTTTGTGAGAAAAAACTTAATCGTAAAATGGGATGAATTTACTGTGACAGAAAACGCAGATTCATCAATTTCATATGAATTTTTAACTAATTTAAACTCAACCGCTAGTTTTAATGATTCTAAAAATAATCTGTACACCAAATATATACTAAGAGTAACTATTGTAAATAATAAAGTTTTAGATTTTAAAATTGTTAAATTCTTAGGCAAAAACAATAACTTACTAAAAGATATTAGTTTAAAATCTGTAAAAGGATTCAATGGAACCATTTATCATTATAATTTAAGAGGAGATTTAGTAAAACTGGAAAGTTTTGAGAAAGGAAAAATGGTGCATTTTATAGAAAATAAATCTTCAAACTTAAATAACTTAAATGCTAGAGAACCGATTGTAGAAGGATATGTATTAATGATAACTGAAAGATATACAGATTGGTATTTTAACCTTGGAACGGCCTATTATTATACAAAATCTCATTTAATAAGCAGAACACTTCAATATGTTTATGTAGGTAGTAATGCAAGTAATTACAATCCGGATAGTGTAGTACATGAACATTACGCTCACTCACCATCTCCCGCTG
>JAMPYA010000188.1 GCA_023700885.1 Flavobacteriaceae bacterium | reverse complement strand
TTTTTTAAGTTCACGTGTTGATGAAAGTTATGTAAAAAAACTATTGGGATATTTTAAAAGAAGAGGAGCAAAATAATATGAAATAGCCATGATTGCAAAAACACAATTGCAAAGCAATCACTGAACACTGAAACAAATAAAATTTAGTGAAGTAAACTTTGATGAAAATATTTTAATTAAACTGGCGTATTCCATATGACATATAAAAAAAAATAAAATACTCACATATGAAAAAATTAATTTTTAGTATCATTTTTTTAATTGGATTAGTTGGATTTGCACAAACAAATCCGGTTAATACTTCAATTGATACTACTAATATTAGAATTGGTGAGCGACTGCTTTATAAAATTACGGTTGATGGTATTAATGAAATTGTTTTTCCAAAATTGCAAAATATCGGAAAAGTTGAAGTAGTTGAAGAGTTTAAAACAGATACCATAAAAAACAAACTCATCCATAGATATCATTTAACGTCATTTGATACAGGTCAGTTTATCATCCCAAAACAGCAGGTACTCATCAATAATAAAATATTTTATACAGATTCATTATTGATTAATGTTGCCACAGTTGCTGTTGACACCACTAAACAAAAGATGTTTACCATTAAACCAATTGTTGAAGAACCCTATATTTTTGATGATTTTAAACCCTATTTATGGTGGTTATTATTGTTATTAGCTGTTATTGCTGCAGGCGTTTTCTATTATTTGAGAAAGAAAAATATTGTAATTTTTGAAAGAAAACCAGCAGTTCCTCCTTTTGAAGAAGCACTTCAAAAATTGAAATTGTTAGATAAAAAACAATTGTGGCAACATCAAAAAACAAAAGAATATTACATCGAATTAACAGAAATCGTTCGTGCTTATATAGAAAAAGAATGGCACATTCCGGCATTGGAATCTACTACTGATGAGTTGCACGAATTTATGCTTGATTTTATCGAGATAAAAAAATTACCGACTAATAAACAAACTGCCATACGTTTACATAAACTATTACAGGAAGCAGATTTGGTAAAATTTGCAAAATATACACCGGTTTCATCAGAAATTGAAATGCATCGCAATGAAGCAGAACAATTAATTACAGCGTTAAAACCTAAAACAGAAAAGACAGATGAAGTGGTTTAACTATGAAATAATGAATCCGGAATTTCTGTGGTTATTAATTATAATACCCTTAGTGGCTTTATGGTTTTATTTTACGCGCAATAAAAGTCAGGCAACACTTACAATTCCATCCATCAGAGGTTTTGAACAAAAACCATCAATTTGGAGCCGACTAAAACCTTTAATAGTTGTATTAAGACTTGTTGCTATTGCGCT
The DNA here is from genome assembly GCA_023700885.1 of Flavobacteriaceae bacterium. Lineage (GTDB taxonomy): Bacteria > Bacteroidota > Bacteroidia > Flavobacteriales > Flavobacteriaceae > JAGXRT01. Next base: position 2,622 of record JAMPYA010000188.1, on the reverse strand, counting down.
TTTAATTTTAGCAATGACAAGACCTAGGATTGTAGAAGTAAGTACGAAAACTAAAACAACCAGAGGAATTGATATTGTAATGGCCATCGATATTTCTGCAAGTATGTTGGCAAAAGATTTAAACCCTAATCGATTGGAAGCGCTTAAAAAAGTAGCCATTGAGTTTGTAAAAGGTCGTCCTAATGATAGGATTGGAGTAGTTGTTTATGCTGGTGAAAGTTATACCAAAACACCAATTACAAGCGATAAAGAGATTGTTAGCAAAATTATTTCTGAATTGTCTTGGGGAAATAATTTAGACGTAGGAACAGCAATTGGAATGGGTTTAGGCTCTGCTGTAAATAGATTAAAAGAAAGTAAAGCACAAAGTAAAGTCATTATTTTGTTGACAGACGGAGTTAATAATGCCGGTTTTGTTGATCCCAAAACATCAACAGAATTAGCAAAAGAATTGGGAATTAAAGTTTATACTATTGGTATAGGTACTAACGGCATAGCTCTTTCTCCATACTATTTAGACGCTTCCGGAAAATTGGTCTTTAAAAATGTACCAGTAGAAATTGATGAAGAATTGTTGCGATATATTGCCAATCAAACAGAAGGGAAATATTTTAGAGCAACAGATAATGTTCGATTAAAAGCCATTTATGACGAAATAAATAAGCTAGAAAAAACTGAAATAGAAGAATTTAGATATTACAATTATTCAGAAAAATATCGCTTATTAGTTGGATTGGCGCTAATGTTTATAATGTTAGAAATGGGATTGCGTTTAACCGTTTATAGAAGTTTAATTTAAGCAAATGTACCAGATTGAAGAAAACATATATTTCTACTTATTATTGCTGATTCCAATATTAGTAATTGGATTTTTGTATGTTAGTTGGTGGAAGAAAAAAGCTAGAAAACAATTTGCTGACGCTGAATTGTTAGACAAACTGACCCCTGAAAAATCGACTTTTAAACCAATTATTAAGCTTATATTTTTAAGTTTAGGAATTGCTTTTTTGGTGATAGCATTGGCAAACCCAAAAATGGGAATTAAACTAAAAACCATCAAAAGACAAGGTGTAGATATCGTTTTTGCATTGGATGTTTCTAAAAGTATGTTGGCAGAAGATATTGCCCCAAACCGTTTAGAAAAATCTAAACAACTCATCAATAAAATAATTGATCAATTAGGAAGTGACCGTGTTGGAGTTATTGTTTACGCAGGAAGTGCTTATCCGTTGTTGCCTATAACCACCGATTTAGCTTCGGCTAAAATGTTCTTACAAATGGCAAATCCCGATATGGTTTCAGATCAGGGAACAGCTATGAATGAAGCCTTAGCTAAAGCGATGACCTATTTTGATAATGATGAGCAAACCAATCGATTTTTATTTGTGGTTTCTGATGGTGAAGATCATGAAGGAAATACTGCTCAGATAGCTCAGCAAGCCAATGAAAACGGAGTACGCGTTTTTACGGTAGGGGTAGGTTCGCCTAACGGAGCGCCAATTCCGATGAAACAAAATGGTGTTTTTATTGAACATAAAAAAGATCAAAACGGAGAAGTAGTTATTACAAAGCTAAATGAGACGATACTATCTGAAATTGCCAACGAAGGAAATGGTAAATATATTTTAGGAAACAACACCAATGAAACGATTGATGAAATCGAAAAAATCATTACAAATGCTGAAAAGAAAGAATATGAAACCAAAGAATTTTCTGATTTTAAAGACCAATTTCAATGGTTTATCGGATTTGGTTTATTATTCTTAATTCTAGAAGCATTTATGTTTGAAAAGAAAACGAAGTGGATTCAAAAATTAAATTTATTCAATGAGAAGTAAGATTTTCATATTGTTATATTTTATTTCGGCGATGGTTTTTGCGCAACAAAACGACGCTTCAAATCAACGAAAAGCGCGTACTTTACTGCGTGATGGAAATGAATTATACAATCAAAAGAAATATGCTGATGCTGAGGTTGCTTATAAAAAAGCACTTGAAAAAAATTCATCCTACAGCAAAGCTGTTTACAATTTAGGAAATGCTTTATATCAGCAAAATAGAAATGAAGAATCTGTTCAGTTGTTTGAAACCATTGCGCTAAATTCAAAGGATAAATTAGTAAAAGCTGAGGCCTTTCATAACTTAGGCAATAGTTTTATGAAAGCTAAAAAATATGGACCTGCAGTTGAAGCCTACAAAAATGCTTTGCGCAATAATTCTTTGGATGAAGAAACACGTTATAATTTAGCCTTAGCTCAAAAATTGTTGAAAGAGCAAGAACAAAATAAAGATCAAGATAAAAAGGATCAGAATCAGAAAGATCAGAATCAAGATAATCAGGATAAAAAAGAAAATCAAGATAAAAAGGATGATCAACAAGATCAGAAAGATCAAAATCAAGATAAAAAAGATAAGGATAAGAAAGACAATCAACAACAACAACCGCAACCCAATAAATTATCGCAACAACAAATTGAGCAATTGTTAGAAGCGATGAATAAGGAAGAAAATAAAACACAAAAAAAAGTGAATGCTCAAAAAGTACCGAATCAATCAAATAAAAAAGAGAAAGACTGGTAACAGAAAGTGTAGCAAGAAAATTATGTATGAAAAAATTGATTT
>JAMPYA010000187.1 GCA_023700885.1 Flavobacteriaceae bacterium | reverse complement strand
ATTATTAATGATAAAACAGTCATGATTTCTACTATTCTAGAAATAGCATTTTTCCATGGAGTTTCATAAAAATGAAGTATTCCAGAAATAAAAGCTCCAGAATAACTAATACCAACAAAAAAAATAAAATTGATAATGTATATACCCCAAACAACATTATCTCTCATACCTGTAATTTCATGTCCTTTTTGAACTTGAACAATAAAGGCATATACTCCAACCAATACTATTGCTATTAAACTTCCCATCCATAATTTACCAAGTAAACTTGTTTTTCCAAGCATGGGTGAAAATTCAATTACTAAATCGCGCTTTCTATGTGCTAATTCCATTATACAGCATTTTTAAAATTAACTTTTTTTCATTTTGATATATTCTTGAACAAACGGCACATTTTTATAACGTTCAAGTATTTCATCCTCTTTATCCAATCCTCTATCTAACGGAAAATCTCTATTTACGGCAGGTAAATAATATACATTTGGTTTAGTTCCTAAATGTTCTAAATGACGATAACCAACTCTTTCTTTAATTAATTTTGAAAATTGAAGTGTTTCGATTCCGTTTGTAACAATATCCTCATTTTTATCTCCAAAATAAATAACTCCCATTGGGCAAGCTTTTGCGCAATGTGGTATTTCTCCTTGTCTTAACAAATCTGGACAAAAATCACATTTCATAACAGTACCTTCAGTTGCTGGAATACTAGTTTCAGGAGAATATGGAATGTTTTTGTTGTCAAATTTTGGTTTATGCCCCCAATTAAAAATCCGTGCTGAATATGGACAACTTGTTATACAAAATTTACATCCAATACAACGATTGTTATCAACCAAAACAATATTATCATCTCTTTTAAAGGTAGCCCCGGTTGGACATACTGTTACACAAGGAGGTTCATCGCAATGAAAACAAGGTTTTGGGAACCAATAAGGGGCATCTTCCTCATTGTTTTGGATGAGTAGAATTTTCATAAACTCTTCCTGATAATCTAATTGATGAGCTTTTTGGCAACTTTCTACACAACTTCTAGCATTATTACATTTTGCTAAATCAATTACCATTACAAATTTTCTGTTAGGCAATCCCTTCCTGGATTCTTCTGGAGTAATGTGAGCTTCCGGATATTTATTAATATTGGAAGCATCTACCTCTACCATTTTACCTTCCGGTGTTAATAATCTAATTTTCTCAATTGAATGATTTTCATCAACAGATGCTAAGTCAGAAACAAGTGTGGTACCTGCAACTACAGATATACTTGACAACAATCCTAATTTTAAGAATTTACGTCTATTTGATTCCTGCTCAGTTTTATTATTTTTCATAACAAAACATATTAAATTAATATAAAATTTATACTATAAAGCAGATTAGGCTAATGCAAGGAAGTTTAAAAAATTTGCTAATCTGAATTGACAATCTTTATCTATTATACAATTATCTACTAAAATAAACACTTTAGCAGTATAAATGTACCTATTAAAATTTATTAAAAACATGACAAATGTCATTTTTTAAGTATTTTCATTTGTCAAATCAAATCTGAAATTATAAAAAATTATGGAATAAAAAAATCCCGCCATGGCGGGATTTAAAAAATATTTATTTAAAATTTATTGTTTTAAAGATCTCATGTAGTGAACTGCTAACCAAATTTCTTCATCACTTAACTTTTTGAAGTTAGGCATATCTGCTCTACCAACTTTTGTTTTGTAGAACAATTCACCATCTGTTTGCTTTTGGAAAGCTGCAGAAGAAAAATCTCCTAAATCACCTTTCATGCTTTTTGCTTTCGGACCATCACCTAATCCTTTAGTACCATGACATGCTTTACAATGTTGCATGTAAATAGTTTTTGCTTCTTTCAAATCTTCTTTAATTGGATTTTTAACTGCTTTGTCCTTAGCTGGTACTACCCAATCTTGAGCATTTGCAGAAAATAAAAATCCTATTGCAAAAACTGCTGTCATTAAAATAATTTTAGATTGTTTCATAATTTTCTAATTTTTATATTTACTGATTTTAATTAAATTCATTATCAAATATACAAAAACTCCAATAATTCCCAATAAAACTAAGTTAGGAAATATTAACATAAATAGAGGAGTTTTATTAGCGGGAGACCACATGGTACGATCATCAAAAGTAGATAAATCAGTACCTGAAATCCCAAAATCAACAGGCATTTGATATTTTACTGTTCCGTACTCGTCATGTTCCTCTAGCGTTACTTCAAAGATCAAATTTCCATCAAAACTCTTGTATTCTTCAACTATATTTGCAACAATCATACCATTTTCATCAGTGTAATAAGTATCTTCTCCTACATTTAAGCCTTTGAATAATCGTTTTACTTGTACTTTTAATCCTTCATCAACAATAGGATTTCCATCAACATCTAATAAAGTGGCTGTAATTTGTTTGCTTTCTTCATTTGTGATTAAGGCTGCTTTTAAATTAATATCCTTAAAATAGAGGGATTCTGCTGTATCTTCATATATTGGATGTTCTGATACACGTAGTTCTATGTTGTTCTCTGCTGCAGGAAATCCTTTTGGAAAAATAAATTTTGCTTTTCCGTGCATATCTGTAATTCCTTTTCCTAAAGAACTTTCATTATCTGTATTGATAATTTCGAAAGGAACATTTGCTGCATCCTGCCATCCATTATCGCCTTTAATACTAGTTGCAATTTTTAGAAAAGAATCACCTCCTGTAATTTTATGATAGGTTAAGGTGATGCTTAAACTTTGTTTATCATCTTGAGCATTAACTTTATATGGACTCACAACAAAAGCAAGTATCAATATAATAATTGCAAACGATTTTATTTTTTGTAGTGTTTTCATTAGTCTGTTAGTTTTTATCGTTTTCAGTTGCAGTAATTTCCATCTCATCAATAGTACGTTGAATTGGCACTACTGGAATAAAGCGAACAAATATGGTTATAATTAACATACATAAAGCTAAGGTACCGCCTGTAATTAACCACTCATGTAATGAAGGAAAATAATGGCTCCATTCTTCCGGAACGCCTTGTATAGGCATAAATGGGTGTAATAAAGCAGGAGAAACAATAATATATCGTTTCCACCAAGAAGTAACTACTACTAAAATAGCAATTATAAACATTGGAAATGGCTTTCTCATTTTTCTAAACATTAGTAGTATAGAAGGTAAAATTAATCCTCCTCCAATTGCAAACCAAAACATTAAGGAATACTGTCCGAAGAACAATTCGCGTAGATGTTCAACTTCACCTTGTGTTGATTTAAAAGCAGGAATTAAATACTCATTCATGTTAAAATACAGATACACTAAACAGGCAAATACCATCAATCTGCCTAATTTATCAAAATGTTTATCAGTAATAAATTCTTCTAAATGATTAAACCTACGTACCATATATATAGCAGTTACCAAGGCTCCTATTCCTGCTACTAAAGCACCAGATATAAAGTAAGGTCCTAAATTGGTACTATCCCATCCTATACGATAGGTGGTTGAAAACAACCAAGCATCTACTGATTGTAAAATTAATGCAAGTGGAATCATTGTCACTGCAAGAACTTTAATTGATTTTTGGTGTATTTTTATTTGCTTAGCACTACCGGTCCAATTAATAGCAAGAAATCCATAAACTTTGCTTAAAAATGGTTTTTCTTGATAATATTTCTTAAGAATTGCAAAATCAGGAATATTTGGAATATAAAGTAGCATTACACTAAATGCTAAATATATTGTAATGATGATAATATCCCAAGCAATTGGAGACTGTAATCGTGGATACATAAATAAATAAGGAATTCTGTCTGGTCTTCCCATATCTAAAATAATAGCTATACCGGCCATTGCAATGGCAGCAACAGCAACCATTTCTGCTATCCTTACTAAAGGTGTGCGCCATTTTTTTTGAGACAATCGTAAAATTGAAGCTGTAAAAGCACCAACAAAACTGGTTGCT
>JAMPYA010000186.1 GCA_023700885.1 Flavobacteriaceae bacterium | reverse complement strand
GCATAACCGCCTTTTATAATTGTATTGTTAATAGAATCTGTTATGACTAAATTTCTTGAAGCTGAAATAAAACCATTAATTTGATGATAATATAAACTATCAGCTTTAATATCTCTGTCTTTATATTTAATATTGGAATTTCTTACAGCATGCGAAATTTTGGTTCTTGTATCATGAAATCCCTTTTCTGTATAAATAGTACTTTCTTTACTATAGATAGTTGAAGGTCCAAATAAATAAGCTCTTCCGGTATTGGTAAAATAATCTAAATGATTAGAAACTAATCTATTATTCGGACTTGTAATTTCAACTTTATGAACTGCCTGAAATTTTTTATCGATTAAATAATAGTTGCCTATAGTGCTTTTTAAGGTATTGGTTTGATCTTTTATAGTTGCTTTATTTCGATAATATAAATGTTGTTCAGCTCTATTAAAATGTAGTGTATCTGTAGCTAAAGTCATTTGTAAATCTTTTAAAACTACATTTCCCCATGATACGGCTTTTTGAGTATTTCCATTATAATCTACATATTTACTTGATTGCGTTATGGTATCTCCTTGATTTAACAATACATCGCCTACAGCTTGAATAATATTAATATCTGGATATAAAAGCGCTTGTTTGCAACGCAACGTAAAACCTTCGTGTTCTACAAATACATTACCCAGTAATACAATTGCATTTGGATATTTTTCCTCGTTTTTAAATGTATTATCAGCGTGAATTAATTTAATTTTTTTGAGTTGCCCAAATGAAGTCAACGTGATCGATAACAACAAAAAAAGAATGATATTTTTTTTCAAGTGTTTGATTTTTATACAAAAATACTAAAATTGCAACTAGTTTTAGAAATAATAAACGCTCAATAAAGAGCGTTTATTATTGTTATTTATAAATTGTTTGGGTTCTGTCTGGACCTACAGAAACAATTTTTATAGGAACTCCAATTGAATTTTCAATAAACTTAATGTATTCTTTAAATTTATCAGGAAATTCATCGGCATTTTTTAAGGAAGTTAAGTCTGCTTCCCAACCTTCAAATTCGGTATAAACCGGTGTTACATTTTCAGGTTCTATATTGTAAGGAAAATGTTTTATTTCAAATCCTTTATAAATATAGGATGTACAAATTTTTAATTTTTTAAATCCAGAAAGTACGTCGCCTTTCATCATAATTAATTGGGTAACACCGTTTATTTGAACAGCATATTTAAGCGCTACCAAATCGAGCCAACCACAACGTCTTGGTCTTCCGGTTGTAGCGCCAAATTCATTTCCAATTCTGCCCATATCAGCTCCAACTTCATCAAATAACTCAGTTGGAAAAGGACCAGAACCAACACGTGTTGTGTAAGCTTTAAAAATTCCGAGTACTTCTTTTATTTTGTTTGGTGCAATTCCTAAACCTGTGCAAGCGCCAGCTGCTGTTGTGTTGGATGAAGTAACAAATGGATAAGTTCCGAAATCTACATCTAGCAAAGAACCTTGAGCACCTTCAGCTAAAATTGTTTTTCCGTTTTGAAGAGCAGTATTTATAAATTCTTCACTATCAATAAAATTAAATGATTTTAATGCTTCTATAGACTCAAAAAACACTTTTTCTAATTCATCTAAATTGAATTCGATTTCAGCATCATAAAAATCCAGCAAATTTAAGTGCTTATTCTTAAGGGTTTCATAGCGAATTTTCCAATCTGATAATTCTAAATCTCCAATTCTAAGACCATTTCTACCGGTTTTATCCATATAAGTAGGTCCAATTCCTTTAAGCGTAGAACCTATTTTTTCTTTTCCTTTTAATGCTTCAGAGGCAGCATCTAACAAACGGTGTGTTGGTAAAATAATGTGTGCTTTTCTTGAAATAAATAATCTTCTTTGATATTCTTCCTCTAATAACCCTAAATTTTCAAGTTCTTTTTTAAAAATTACCGGATCAATTACAACTCCGTTTCCAATGACATTTTTAGCTTTCCCATGAAATATTCCAGAAGGTATGGTATGTAACACATATTTATTCCCATCGAAAATTAGCGTATGTCCTGCATTTGGACCACCTTGAAACCTAGCAATAATATCATATTTTTGAGTAAGTACATCTACAATTTTTCCTTTTCCTTCATCTCCCCATTGTAATCCTAGTAATATATCAACAGCCATTTTATGTTTTTTTATTAGTTTATTCTGATTTCTTTTTTGTGGCGTAAAAGTACAGAGAATGATTGTTAACATCAACATTAAATAGATCTTCTATTGATTTTTTTATCACATGAATTCTAGGATCACAAAATTCAATTACTTCTCCGGTATCCGTTAAAATAAGATGATCATGTTGTTTGTCAAAATAACATTTTTCGTAATGTGCCTGATTTTGACCAAATTGGTGTTTACGAACCAAACCACATTCTAATAAAAGTTCTATGGTGTTATATAAAGTTGCTCTGCTAACCTGATATTTTTTATTTTTCATTTGGATGTATAAAGATTCTACATCAAAATGTTCATCCAAATCATAAATTTCTTGAAGAATTGCAAAACGTTCAGGTGTTTTTCTATGGTTATTATTTTCTAAAAAATTGATAAAAGCACTTCTAACAACTTCTTGATGATTAATTTCATTCATAATTTATAGATTTGGAATTATAACACATAATGGTTTACAGCTTACTAAGATAAATTAATTTAAGAAAAGATAAGTGTTAATGCTTATAAATTCTAGTAACTTTTTCAACACCTTCAATTTTTTTGATACTATCAATTAGTTTTGTTAATTGAGTTTTATTTTTAACTTTTACCGTTACATTTCCTTCAAAAACACCTGAATGACCTTCAATATTGATACTTTGAATATTTACATTCATATTATTTGAAATAATTCTAGTAATATTATTGACCATTCCAACATTGTCATTCCCAAATATTTTTAAAATGGCAACAAACTCTTCTTGAGTAGAATCTATCCATTTTGCTTTTATAATTCTATAAGCAAATTTAGCTTGTAAGCTAACTGCATTTGGACAATCGGTTCTATGTATTTTAATTCCTTCATTTATGGTTATAAACCCAAAAACTTTATCACCCGGAATTGGATTACAACATTTTGCCAGTGAATAATCTAAACGCTCTTCCTCATTTCCAAATACTATTAAATCATATTTTTGACTAATTTCCTCATGATCTATAAATTCTGAAGTTTTATGTTTTCTTATTTTACTTTTAAAGAAATTGATGATCGGATTAGATTTTTGAGCAACAAATGCTTTTAACATAGTGTTTTCTATACTACCTACTCCTGCTCTATAAAATAAATCAAAACTTGTTTTGAGTTTAAAAAAATTGACTAATTCATTGAGTATTTGTTCATCTAAATTTATTTTTAAATGACGTAGTTTCCTTGTTAAAATCTCTTTTCCTTCTAAAGCAATCTCCTTCTGATTTTCTTTTAAGGCTGATTTTATTCTTGCTCTTGCTCTAGCTGTTTGAGCAATTTCTAGCCATCTAACATTAGGTTTTTGATTTGAAGAAGTTATTATTTCTACCTGATCGCCACTGTTTAAAACATAACTTATAGGTACTAATTTTCTGTTAACTCTAGCGCCTCTGCAATGGTATCCTACTTCTGTATGAATTGCATACGCAAAATCTAATGCTGTTGAATCTTTAGGTAATGATTTTAAATCGCCATTAGGAGTAAATACATAAATTTCTTTAGCAAACAGATTTAATTTAAAATCTTCTAAAAAATCTACCGCAGAAGCATCTGTATTTTCCAATGATTCTCTTAATCTAATTAACCAACCTTCTAAGCCACTTTCAGATTCTTTACTATCTACTTGTTTATATTTAAAATGTGCTGCATAACCTTTTTCAGCAATTTCATCCATTCTGTCTGATCGAATTTGGACTTCAACCCAATGTCCTTTCGGTCCCATTACGGTTGTGTGTAAGGACTCATATCCGGTAGATTTT
>JAMPYA010000185.1 GCA_023700885.1 Flavobacteriaceae bacterium | reverse complement strand
CATTTAACTGAGTCAAAGGAAATCATTTTAATTAAAAATTACTTCCCAAAAGATGAGATTGCTTCAGATACTTTTTTCTCTATTGGAATTCATCCTTGGTATATTGATTTAAATACAATTGAAACTGAATTTAAACTATTAGAAAAACATATAAAAAACGCAAATTGTATAGCCATTGGAGAGTGTGGATTGGATAGAGCTATCAAATTTGAATATCAACATCAAAAGGATGTATTTATAAAACAATTAAACCTTGCCGAGAAATATAAAAAACCTGCAATTATTCATAGTGTTAAGGCGTACCAAGATGTTATAAATATTATAAAATCAGAAAAAATAACGATTCCAATTATTTTCCACGGATTTTCAAAAAATCAGCACATTCATTCCATGTGTTTAAAAATTCCTACTTTTTATTTTTCATTCGGAAAATCACTATTAAATTCTATTACAACCCAGAAGAATTTATTGGCTACACCTCTCAATAGAATCTTTTTAGAAACGAATGACAGCCCTATTTCTATTGAAGAAATTTATTATAAAGCAGCGCTTATTAAAAATATAGCTGTCGATTCTTTAAAAAAACAATTATTTTTGAACTTTCAAAATGTATTTAAAGTAGACTTAAAAGAAGAAAATGGAGAAATATTGGCTAGAACGAACTGAATTGCTGATTAAAAAAGAAGGTTTAGAACATTTAAAAAAAGCACATATTTTAATTGTTGGAATGGGGGGTGTTGGATCTTTTGCAGCAGAATTTATTGCAAGAGCCGGAGTTGGAGCTATGACAATTGTTGACGGAGATGTGGTAGATATTACTAATAAAAACAGACAACTTCCCGCCTTAACATCAACAATAAGTAAACCAAAAGTTGAAGTAATGGCAGCAAGATTGATGGATATCAACCCAGATTTAAAACTAACTGTAGTCAATGAATTTATATCACCCGAAAGGGCTTTTGAAATTGTAGATAACTCCTTTGATTATGTGGTTGACTGTATTGACAGCATTACTCCAAAAGTAAATTTAATTTTAGCGTGTAAGCGTAAACGAGTTAAAATTGTGAGTTCAATGGGAGCTGGCGGAAAAATGAATCCGGCATTGGTAAAAGTGAGTGATATTCACAATACTAGAGATTGTTTTTTGGCTAAATCAGTAAGAAAAAGATTAGCAAAAGAAGGAATTCAAAAGGGAGTAAAAGTTGTTTTTTCTTCGGAAATACCCAATGAAGAAAGTTTACAATTAGTAGAAAATCAAGATTATAAAAAATCGTATTATGGCACCATCAGCTATATGCCAGCACTTTTTGGTATGTATGCTGCATCAGTTGTAATAAACTTTCTAATTAATAAAACTTCGTTAGCAATAAACCCAGCATAACGGCTAAAATACTGAGCAAAATTGTGCCTAAAGTATAGCTAAAAAAGAAGAGATAATCTCCATTTTTAAGGTAAATCTGATTCTCCATTGCGAAAGTAGAAAATGTTGTAAATCCTCCGCAAAATCCAATAACGAACAACAGATACAGATTATCATTTAATACTTGATTTTTGCTTAAAAATCCAACAATAATTCCGACCAATAAACTTCCTAAAATATTAGCTAAAAAAGTGCCTAAAGGAAATATTGAAAACATATAATTGAATGTAATATTTAAAAAATAACGGACTACACTTCCAATTCCGCCCCCTAAAAAAACTAGTACTAAACTTTTCATTTTTAATTTAAAACTAATTTATCAGCATCAGTCCAGTTTCGTTTGTCAATTATAATTCCTTTTTTCAGAACCATTAATCCGGGATTAGCCCTCATCATTGTTTTAATGGTGGTTCCATCATTAAATAGAAATTCAAAATTAAGTTGATATTGATTTTTAATACCACTAAAATCTTCGGGTAATGAAGCTGACACTCCGTAAACTTTATAATTTTTGGAAAGTGCAATATCTGTTACTTTTTTTATTTTATCAAAACTGATTAAATCTGATTTTTGCAAGTCATAAATGAGAACCAATAATACTTTTTCTTCTTTTAAAATAGTGGAAGTTAAATCACCATTTACTTCAGATTCTAATATAAAATCATAAATTGCCGGTTTATATTCACCTTTTTTTAATTTCATCCCTTCTTCAATATTAGTCCCAATCTTATAAGAACTAAAATCAATTATTGGCAAACTTAAAAGTGTGTAATACATAAAATATAAAGAAATAGGAATCACTAAAAATGCCATCCATTTTGTGATTGATTTATTAAATAAGTTAAAAATATTTGAAGATTTAAATTCTAAAAAAACAATCATTACAAATAAAACTACATTTTTGTAAAAGGTTTCCCAAGGTGTTAATTTAATAGCATCGCCAAAACATCCGCAGTCTGTAACTTTATTGTAATAAGCGGAATACCAAGTTAAAAACAAGAATAAAACAGTCATCAGCAACAAGCCCCAAATAGTCCATTTAGATTTAAAACCTATCAATAAAAAAACACCTAAAGCGGTTTCTACTAAGATTAAAATAATCCCAATTAGTAATGCATACGGAACTATAAATTCTAAATCAAGAACTGATGGATTGAAATATTCTTCTAATTTATAAGAGGTTCCCAGCGGATCAATCATTTTTAAAAAGCCTGAACTCACAAAGGATAATCCAACAAAAATCCTCAAAAATTGAATTAAATATTTCATCATTAAAAAATTTAAGTGTTCAAAAATTTAATCAAAGCAAAAACAGCGTAATTAATTATGTCTTGATAATTGGCATCAATGCCTTCAGAGACCAAGGTTTTACCTTTATTATCTTCTATTTGCTTTACTCGCAACAATTTTTGAAGAATCAAATCAGTTAAAGAACTGATGCGCATTTCTCGCCATGCCTCACCATAATCATGATTTTTATCTTCCATCAAAGATTTAGCTATGGCTACATGTTTGTCATAAAGCAACGTAGCTTCTTCATCGCTCAAATCTGGTTGTTCAACAATTCCTTTTTCCAGTTGAATCAATGCCATTATCGAATAATTGATAATTCCGATAAACTCGCTCACTTCGTCTTCTTGTACTTTTCGAACAGGTTTTTCTTGTAATTGGCGAATTCTTTGTGCTTTAATATAGATCTGATCTGTTAAAGAAGGTAATCGTAAAATACGCCACGCACTTCCATAATCTCTTAATTTATTTATATATAATGTTCTGCATTTAGTAATAACCTCATCATATTGTTTTGAAGTAGCTTGCATAAGGACTCAATTAATTTGTGTAAATTTCGGATAAATTTAATGAATTTAGGTTAAGCATGAAGAAAATAGCAGTTTTTTGTGGCTCAAGTTTAGGGTTTAGTGAAATCTACCAAAAAGAGGCACAACTTTTAGGTGAATATTTTTGTAAACATTCCATTGCTATGGTTTATGGCGGTGGCAAAATTGGAATGATGGGTGCCATAGCTAATTCTATGTTAAAAAATAATGGGGAAGTGATTGGAGTTATACCTCATTTTTTAAGACATCAAGAAGTTGAACATACCAATATTTCTATGATGTACATTACTAAAAAAATGAGTAAACGCAAAGTGAAAATTAGTAAAATGGTAGATGGCTATATTGCTTTGGCAGGTGGTTTTGGAACCTTAGATGAAATTTTTGAAGTCCTTACTTTAGGCCAATTAGGTATTGAAAAAAAACCTATAGGAATTTTAAATACCAATGGTTTTTTTGATTTTCTAATGCAACAATTAGATGTGATGGTAACCGAAGGTTATGTGAAAAAAGAAAATCGCGAAATGATTTTAATTAGCAATTCTGTAGAAGAATTAATGAATAAAATGAGAAATTATCAAGCACCAGATACTAGTAAAGTAACCAATATGGTGGCCAGTTAAAAAATGAAAACTATTAATTGTAACGGCAAACTGATTGATTTATCTACACCAAAAATAATGGGAATTCTAAATCTCACTCCCGATTCTTTTTTTGATG
>JAMPYA010000021.1 GCA_023700885.1 Flavobacteriaceae bacterium | reverse complement strand
TTTTTCATGGTTTACCTTAAATTAACATATCTGTAATTTGTACAGCAATTACATCAACAATAATTACCAAAAGCGATGCTAAAACCACTGCAGAATTGGCAGCAATACCAACACTTTCAGTACCTCTACCAGCATTATAACCTTTGTAACATCCTACCGATCCGATAACTGCTCCGAAAAAAAATGATTTGATGACTGCCGGAAAGAAATCCATAAAATCAACAACACTGAATGCTTGTGAGAAAAATAATATAAAAGTTACATCACCTTTAATATTGGCGCCTGCCCAGCTTCCTAAAATGCCAAGAGCATCAGCATATAAGATTAAAAGTGGAATCATGAGCGTTGCTGCCAGCACTCTTGTTACCACCAAAAACCGTATAGGATTGGTAGAGGAAACTTCCATAGCATCAATTTGTTCGGTTACTTTCATAGAGCCCAATTCTGCTCCAATTCCCGAACCAATTTTACCTGCGCATATCAAGGCTGTTATCATCGGGCCCATTTCTCGGATAAGCGATACTGCTACCATTCCAGGAAGCATTGTTACAGCTCCGAAATCAACTAACACTGGGCGCGACTGAATGGTTAGTACCAAACCCATAATGATTCCGGTTACTGAAATGAGCGGCAAGCTTTTGTATCCAATTTGATAACATTGATGTAAAAATTCTTTAAATTCAAAATCGCGCGAAAAAGTTTCTTTTAAAACACGTCCTATAAATAATACAACATCGGCAAAAGTTGTTAAAAAATTATTGGTTATTTCTGTTTTTGCTATTGTTTTTTCACTGAGCTTAACAATTTGCTTAGTGGCACCCTGAAGGTTAGGAATTACTTTAATTATTGAATTAAATTTTACCATTTTCAAAAGTTACTTTGGTTAGGGTTGTTAAAAATGATTTTATAAAATCGGAATTTAGAAAAGAACTATAGGTACTTATCCTAAAATGATTTAAAATTTCTATTCCGAAACTTTTAACAAAATTAAAGGTCTTTTTTGGTGAGGCTGTTACAAAACTTTTTAAATAAGTTACATGATTCACACATAAAAGAAAAGGATTCATATCAGGGTATGTTTAAAATACAGAAGTCTTTTCTAGTTAGAATGATTTTTGTGTAATTATAGAATCCTAAAAAATTCTAAATTTCTGAATACTATATCAAAAAGAAGTGCGTTTATGTTAATGTGTGAATCATGTAAGTAATTGCAGAAATTATGTAATATATTTTTTCTTTAAACACTTCATATTTGCCTTGTAGTTATATTTATTGATAAAAAAATAATACTATGATTTTTATAATAAATAGTGGAAACTAGAACCCACCATAAAAATGGCTTGCTTACTTGTTTAAAACGAACATCATTTAAGTAAGTGTAAAAAAAATACCAAATAAAAATTTAAAAACTCAAAAACATGAAAAAATTAATTTTAGTAGTAGCAGTTACTTTAATATCTGTAGTTTCGTTTAGTCAAAGTCCCTTATCAGTTGGAAAAAATCAACTGAATGTAGGTGTTGGATTGTCAGAATGGGGTGTTCCTATCTATATCGGATTAGACCACGGTATTAGTAGAGATCTTACTATTGGAGGCGAATTTTCTTTTCGTTCTTATAATGAGAATTGGAATAATAATGATTATAAACATAATATTATAGGTATTTCTGCAAATCTTAACTATCATTTTAATACAGTTTTAAACATTCCTAATGAATGGGATTTTTATGCAGGTCCAAATTTAGGATTTTATTCTTGGTCATCTCCAGATGATTATACCGGAGATAAAAATTCTGGTCTAGGAATTGGAGTCCAAATTGGAGGTAGATATTTCATTTCTAATAAAATTGGTTTAAACTTTGAATTTGGCAGTGGAAATGCCTTTTCAGGTGGAAAACTTGGACTTACTTTTAAATTATAATCCCCCTAATAGTTGAATAAAACATTGGTTTTATGTGGAAATAAACACTCGCATTTTCCAATGTTTTATGCAATTATATAAACAAGATTTTTCTATTTTAAGGTATAAATTTCTTACATACAAATTCATGAGTGGTTGAAATGCAGTTGAAGCGTAAATTTTAATAATTGCAACTAGAATGACTGAAAAACGAATTTAATATGTGAATTATGCAAATTTCAACTAGAATTATACAACTCTTTTTTAAAAGATGTAGCTCATCTTTGTATAATTAATAAGAGATGACAACAAAGTCATCCATATAAGTAATTATAAACCCTAAATTTAAAATCTTATGAACAAAAGAATTTTAATATTATCTATTGCTTTTATTGCAATGATATTTTATGCGAATGCGCAAAGCAGTTTTGGTGTAAAAGCTGGATTAAGTTATAATACCACAGGCGAATTAAAAGAGTTTGTCAATGAAACAGGAACTATTATTGATAATAAAGGAAGCGGAAAATCTGGATATAATTTTGGTATTTACGGTAAAATTGGACTAGGTCCAATTTATTTAAGACCAGAATTGGTTTATACAAAAACCACTAGTAAATACATCCTAAATTTAGAATCCGTAGATTATAAAATGTCTAAATTAGATTTACCTGTTTTAGTGGGTATTAAGGTGATTGGTCCTTTAAGTGTTTATGCTGGTCCTACATTTCAATATGTTTTAGATAACGATCTTCAAGGTTTACAATATGAAAATGTTGAAAATGATTTTACAATCGGTTTAAATTTTGGTGCTTCATTAGAGCTTGGTAGATTAGGATTGGATGTTAGATATGAAAGAGGATTTACCCAAAACGAAGTAGAATTTACTGGTGTTGGCTCAAATGTTATTTATCGATTAGATTCGAGACCAGAACAAATCATTTTTGGTTTATCATACCGATTAACAGCCAAAAAATAACAATTGTTTTGAAGTAACATGTTAATGTTTTTTTACCTACTTAAAACTCCGAAAAAATCGGAGTTTTTTTAGTAACACGATGCCTTAAAATACTGCTTTAGGACATGCAATCTGCACTTCCTTGATTAGTGTTGACCGTTTTTTGTTGCTTTTTGTAAAGTCGTAAAGTTGTTGAGTTCTGACCTAATTTCTCAATTCGACGATTAACCGATTAAACAATTAAACCCTTAACCTTTTAACCCACTTTTAACTTATCGCTTTTAACTATTCAACAGCAATGTGTGAATGATGTAACTTATTGCTAAAATTGTGTAATGCTTTTCTTGCTTAATGGATTTAACTTAGTACATCTCACTAATTGAGTGAAAATTTACAATTAAGAGATATCTAAAAAATACTATTATGAAAGCACAAATCAAAATTTTTATGTTGTCTATTATACTTCTTTCAAGTATATGGATTACGCCTCAAAAAGCAACTGCACAGATCAGTGTCAGTTTTCAAATTTTTTATGATGAATTAAGTCCCTATGGAACTTGGGTAGACTACCATGATTATGGATATGTTTGGATACCAGATGTAGCTCACGGATTTACTCCTTATAGTACAAATGGTTATTGGACTTATACTTACGATGGGTGGACATGGGTTTCTAATTATTCATGGGGATGGGCACCTTTTCACTATGGTCGTTGGTTGTTCGATCCAATATACGGATATATGTGGGTTCCTGATAATGAATGGGGCCCTGGATGGGTTATATGGAGAAGCTCTAATGGTTATTACGGATGGACACCTATTGGACCTAGAATCAGTATTAGCATAGCGTACAGTAATCATTATAATGTGCCATACAATCAATGGACTTTTGTAAGAAGTAGAGATTTTGGAAGAACTGACATTCATAACTATTATATCAATTCTTCAAACAATGTTAGAATCATTAACAATTCAACTGTTATTAATAATACTTGGATCAATAAAACTAGTAATGTAACCTATAATACGGGCCCTGATAAAATGGAAGTTGAAAAATATTCTGGTAAAAGAATTACCCCAATCACTATTAAAGAAAGCAGTAATCCTGGTCAGAATATGAAAAATGATCAACTTCATATATTTAGACCACAGATACAAAAAAATAGAGAATCCAATCAAAAATTTGCTCCATCAAAGGTAACTAATTTAAGAGATGTAAAATCGGTAGAACAAAAAAGAAATACCGAACCCCAAAAGCAAAGAGGAAATCAGCAGGTTAAAAAGCAACCTCAGCAACAGCGTGCTGAGGAGCCAATAAAGCGACCATCACAACAAACAAATCCAACCAAAAAAACAGGAGAAGAAATGCAAGAGCAACGAGTTGAGCAACCAACTAAACAGCTCCCATCACAACAAGTTCAACCTGTTAAAAAAGTAGAAGAAAAAAGGAACATCCACACCAAAAAACAAACTAAGAAACAACGTAAAGACAGCTTAATTTGAAAGCTATAAAATACATTTTAAAATTAATTATATGAAAACAAAAAGTTTTGGAATTGTGATAATTATACTCGGAATTGTGATGATGAGTTATACCGGATTCAATTTTGTAACTACAGAAAAAGTAGTTGATATAGGTCTAATCGAAATCAACCAGGAAAAAAATCATCCCATACAATGGTCTCCTGTTATTGGTTTAATTTTAATTGTTGGTGGTATTGTACTGCTTATTCTTGATAAAAAAACAGATAATTAGTTAGTTTAATTCAGAAAGTAAAATTATTGAATGTGTGAATGATGTAACTTATAATTAAAGTTGTGTAACACATAATATCTGAAAGAGATGCACTTTTGGTTTGTGAAAATGATTTCACCACAAAAGTTTAAAAAAACAATGAAAAATTTAACTGAATTAAAAGGAAACTGGAATGAGACAAAAGGGAAACTTAAACAAAAATTTGCCATACTCACAGACAGCGATTTGTTGCTAATAGAAGGCAAACAAGACGAAATGTTAGGCAGACTCCAGATTAGACTCGGTAAAACAAAAGAAGAAATACAAAAGCTTATTGCTTCATTATAAATAGTATAGTACTTTCTAAAAATCATTAATAACAACTAATTATAATCATTCATTATGAGAAAATCAATTTTAAGATTAACTGCTTGCATATTTGTAATAGGAGCAACCTTAATAAGTTGTAATACCTCTTCTGAAAAGGTAGATAATGCAGAAAAAAATGTGCTAAAAGCCCATGAAAATTTAAACAAAGCCAACCAAGAATATTTGGCTGATGTTGAAAACTACCGAAAAGAAACGGCAGATAAAATTGCAGCTAATGACAAAAGTATAGCTGAATTTAAAGCGAGAATAGCAGATGAAAAAATAGATGCTCAAATTGCTTATCAAAAGAAAATTATTGCTTTAGAACAAAAAAACAGTGATTTAAAAAAGAGAATAGATGGCTATAAAGCTGAAAGTAAAGAGCAATGGGAACTATTTAAAGCAGAATTTAGTAAAGATATGGATGAGCTGGGAACAGCATTTGTCAATTTTTTTAGCACAAAATAATCAATAAACGCAATAATAATTAACCATTTAAAATCAAAAGTTATGGGAAATTTACTGTATACAATAGCAATCATTTTAGTGATTCTTTGGGCAATCGGATTTTTAGGATATAATCTTGGTGGACTCATACATATCTTATTAGTAATAGCAGTTATTTCAATAATTCTGAGAATTATTCAAGGAAGAAAAATTTTTTAAAATGATTCAGGACTAAAAAATCTAAAATATTAAAAATGGAAGTATCAAATAACAATGGAAAAATAATTGGTGCCTTGTTAGCGGGTGCTGCAATTGGCGGTGTAATCGGAATTATTTTAGCACCCAGAAAGGGCAGTAAAACCCAAAAAAAAATTATTAAAAAGTCATTGAAAATTAGAGATACAGCTAGAGAAAAATTAAACGATTTTATATCAGAAATCTGTAAAGACGCTGAAACAATAACTGAAATAGAGTTGATAGAAAATGATCCTCAACTTTGGAGAAGTTAAAATAAGGGCTAAAAAGCGAACGCTAAGAAGATAAAAATTATTTTAAAAAGGGAATTGGTAATAATTAAATCGATGTTGATAGATAGGAGTTAAAAAATATGATAAACAATTAGTTCCTATAAAATGTCTAATATCTATTTTAAAAATCAATTATTTTTTTAATAATTGTTTGCAACGAGAATATGGAAAAAAAAATTAATTCAAAGGGTTTAACCAATAAGGATGCTAAATTTCTTGCTCATTACAAAGAAAAAGAAATACTGATGGCAAAGCTTTTCATTGCAAATGGAGAGCTTGCTACTCAAATGAAGGACAAACAGAAACATGATGTCGAGCGAATTATTGCCCATAAAGAATTGTCCTTTCAAAATAAAGAAAAGGAGATGCGAGCTGCAGAGTTGTCTATTATTAACAAAGAGTTAGCCTATCAAAATGACGAAAAAGAAAAACACGCCGCTGAGTTAATCATTGCCCATAAAGAATTGTCCTTTCAAAATAAAGAAAAGGAGATGCGAGCTGCAGAGTTGTCTATTATTAACAAAGAGTTGGCTTATCAAAATGACGAAAAAGAAAAACGCGCCGCTGAGTTAATCATTGCCAACAAAGAGTTGGCTTATCAAAATGAAGAAAAAGAAAAGCGCGCCGCTGAGTTAATCATTGCTAACAAAGAATTGACTTTTCAAAATAATGAAAAAGAAAAACGCGCCGCTGAGTTAATCATTGCCAACAAAGAATTGACTTTTCAAAATAATGAAAAAGAAAAACGCGCCGCTGAGTTAATCATTGCCAACAAAGAGTTGGCTTATCAAAATGAAGAAAAAGAAAAGCGCGCCGCTGAGTTAATCATTGCCAACAAAGAATTGACTTTTCAAAATAATGAAAAAGAAAAACGTGCTGCAGAATTAATTATTGCCAATAAAGAATTGTCTTTTCAAAACAAAGAAAAAGAAAAACGCGCCGCCGAGTTAATCATAGCTAACAAAGAGCTCGCATATCAAAATGAAGAAAAAGAAAAGCGCGCAGCAGAGTTAATTATAGCCAATAAAGAACTCATCTTTCAAAATAGAGAAAAAGAAAAGCGCGCCGCCGAGTTAATTGTTGCGAACGAGGAAATTACCTATCAAAATAAGAAACTGCATATCCAAAACAAGGAGTTAGAACAGTTTACATACATAGCTTCACACGATCTTCAAGAGCCTTTACGCACCTTAATTAGTTTTACAGAACTTATTCAGCTTGAATATACTGGTAAAATTGACCAAAAAGCCGATAAATATCTCAATTTTATTGCTAAATCATCCGAACGGATGCAAGAGTTGGTTAAAGGATTGTTAGATTATGCACGAATTGGAAAGGATAGAAAATTAACTTGGGTTGACTGTAACCAAATCATCGATGAGGTACTTGAAGATCTAACCGTTTCTATAAAAGAAAGTAATACCAAAATAAAAGTACATAATTTACCAAAATTAAATGCTTACGTAACAGAATTAAGACAATTATTTCAAAATTTAATCAGCAATTCAATAAAATTTAGAAAGAGAGATGGGGGCTCAGAAATCATTATTTCTGTTATAAAAGAAAAAAATGATTGGCTTTTTTCTGTACAAGACAATGGTATTGGAATTGCAGTTAAAGATCAGGATAAAATTTTTACAATCTTCAAACGCTTACACAATCGAAATGAATATGATGGTGTTGGTATTGGTTTAGCTCATTGCAAAAAAATAGTAGAGTTACACAATGGAGCAATTTGGATAAAATCAGAACTTGATAATGGTAGTATTTTTAAATTCACAATTCCTAATATTTAAATATCATGAAATAGCCATGTTTGCAAAAACACAATTGCGAAGCAATCACTGAACTCTAAAACAAATAAAATTTTGTGAAGTAAACTTTGATGAAAATATTTTAATCAAACAGGCGTATTCCATATGACAATTAAAATTTATAGTGAGCTTGTCGAACTAAACAAATAAATATTCACATATGAAAAATAAACTCAACTGTATTTTGTTAGTTGATGATGATGAAGGAACTAACTTTTATAATGAAATCATTATTGAAAAAGCCAGCTTAACAAATCATATAGAAATTACTTTAAACGGTAAAGAGGCCATTGAATACATTACCTATAATAGGGTTGATAATGAAGATATTATTATTCATCCTAAACCAGTATTAATTTTATTAGACATCAATATGCCGGTAATGGATGGTTGGGAATTTTTAGAAGTTTATCAAGATTTGAAAGCAAAACATAAAGATAAAACAATTATTGTAATGCTCACCACTTCTTCCAATCCGGATGATAGAACAAGAGCTGCGTCAATTTTAGATGTTGCCGATTTTAAAAACAAACCATTATCGGTTAAAATATTGAATGAAATAATGGAAAAACACTTTGCTGATTATCTTTAAATGTTATTCATTATATTTTTTACAATAAAAAACATCAAGCTTTAAGAATATTTCTAATCATTTCTAATAATATTTTTTTGATAAATAAGGTGTGAATAATGTAACTCTTTCTCAAAATTGTGTAATACAAATCGATATAGATCAAGCCAACTTTGTATTTATTAATTAAATAACACTTAATTTATGGGAACTGGTAAAATTTTATTAGGCGTATTAGCAGGAGTAGCCGTTGGAGCTGCATTGGGTATTTTATTTGCACCTGATAAAGGAGCTAACACACGAAAAAAAATCGTTAAAAAAGGTGATGATTACACCGAAGACTTAAAAGAAAAATTTCAAGAATTTGTAGAGAATATTACAGAGCAATTTGAAAATGTAAAAGAAGAAGCTTCTAATTTGGTTGTAAAAGCTAAAAACAAAGCTGAAGAGTTGGAAGCAATGGCTACCGCTGAGGTTAATTCAAAAAATTAATAATGAATATTAAAAAGTAAAGGGTGTTTAGAAAGATAGATTAGCTCCGTATATTCCGTCAATTTTATGGCAATATATTTAAGTTTGTATTAGCTAAATTGATTTAGTAAGTCGAAACCCTTTTTAAGCCCTTTTTTTCTTAATTAATAATTTTTTAAAAATTAAAAATATGTATAATCAAGAAAGGCTAATAGAATCATTATTTGAGAAAGTTGAAGTATATGGTAAAACAACCTATGAACTTTCTAAACTCAAATTATTAAAAGCAACCATTATAGTAGTACCTTCATTGGTATCACGATTGGCTGTTATTTTGATGCTTACCTTGTTTACATTGGTTTTTAATATCGGAATTGCACTTTTGCTGGGAGAACTACTTGGTAAATTGTATTACGGATTTTTCATTGTAGCTGCATTTTACCTTGTTGCAGGTTTCCTATTACATTTTTTTCTTCATCATTGGATTAAAAAGCCTATCAGTAATTTAATTATCAAACAAGCACTTCAATAAGTTGTTGTATGGAAAAGATATATTCAGAGAATGACCTCAATAGAATTATTTTGCAGTTAGAAAGTAAGCAGACTATCGAAGCAAAATTATTGAAAGAACAATTTTATCTTACTTATGAAAGCCTTAAGCCCATTAATATCATAAAAAATATTTTCAAGCAAGCTTCTGAATCGCAAGAAATTAAAGAAAATATCATTAACTCTTCCGTTGGTTTAACGGCAGGTTATCTCTCTAAAATACTATTTGAAACGGTTGCAAATAGCCCTCTAAAAAAACTAGTAGGCAGTGTAGTTATGTTTAGTGTTAAAAACGCAGTTGCCCATAATCCGGTAGTTATTAAATTATTGTTAAATGGATTTTTAAAAATAATCAGTAGTAAAAAGCCTCAATAAATAGCTATATCAATCAAAAACGAACCAATTAGTTTTATTTAAATTATAATGGATACACTACTTAAATTTCCAAGTTATGCAAAGGCATTTATTGTTTTAATTGGATTATATGTACTTATAGCTACGCTTTCAATTATGCAAGAGATACTTGTGCCACTTATTTTTTCGGTAATGATTGCTGTTTTACTTCATCCAGTAGTCAACATTCTAGTAAGAATACGGATAAATAGAGTAATTGCTATCATTTTAACTTTAGTGCTTACTTTTATAATTACTGCTGCACTTGCAGTACTAATTTTTAGACAACTTGCTCAATTTACTGAATCTTGGCCCATATTGGTAGATAAGTTTGAATTGATGCTTAACCAAACTAGTAAATGGATTTCACAGTATTTCGATCTCAGCCGGTGGAAGGTAAATAGATGGACAACCAATGCCAAAACGGAAATGCTCAGCATGAGCAATGCTCAAGTTGGACAAACGCTCTATGCTTTAGGGGGTTGGATTGTAACCTTGCTATTGATTCCTGTATATGTATTTCTCTTTTTATTTTATAACAAATTATTAATTGAATTTATTCACAGGGTATTTGGAAATAGCGATCAAGATAGGATTAGTAAAATTATTTTAGAGATTAAGTCGGTTATTCAAAGCTATCTTGCCGGACTTTTGATTGAAGCTGTAATTGTAGCCATACTTAATATTACTGCACTCTTAGTACTCGGAATAGAATATGCAATATTGCTTGGTATTCTTGGGGCATTGCTAAACGTTATACCATATATTGGAGGACTCGTTGCTGTTGCTTTACCAATGGCGGTTGCATTAGCCACCAAATCAACACCCATGTTTGCCTTTTATGTTTTGGCACTTTATTATTTAATTCAGTTAATTGATAATAATATTATTGTTCCGTTAATAGTTTCCTCAAAAGTAAAAATCAATGCACTTTTTGCAATACTTGTGGTTTTTGCTGGAAATGCCTTGTGGGGTGTTTCTGGTATGTTTCTTTCAATTCCGCTTTTAGCAATTGTAAAACTCATATGTGATCATATAGAATCTTTAAAACCATGGGGCTTTTTATTGGGAGATACCATGCCACCAATATTAGACATTGAGCCAATTTTAAAAAAAATGAAGATTAAAATAAAGGTAAAAGATAAAAAATAAAGAAAAATCATTTTTGGTTAAATTATTTGAATGATTTCTTTATGGTATTTGTTGCGATATTTTTTCTTTGGAAAAGGAAAGGATTTGATTCTCGCATTATAAATCTTAAAAAGGTGTGAATTATACAACTTCTTTCCAAAGTTCTGTAACACTTATTCGCTTAAACACCATTAATTTAGTACTAACATAATTTATTAACCATTAAAAACCAATAAGATGAAAAAATTAGTAGTAAGTCTTATGGCAGTATTCCTGTCATTAACCTTTGTGCCAACACCAATGTTTGCTTCAAACACAAATCCGATTACCACTGTTTCAGCCGAGGCTACTGTAGCCACTGAACCAAATGCCTTAGTAGTAAGATTAGACGAAATCAAAGCATTGGATAAATCAACTTTGACTAAAGCAGAGAAAAAAGAATTGCGCAAAGAAGTGCGTGCTATAAAAGCTGAACTTAGAGAAACAAGTGGCGGTATTTATTTATCAGTCGTAGCAGTACTTATCATTGTATTGTTAATCGTATTACTTTAGTATTTAAAGGATAATAAAAATACCATAACGGTTTTATAAGAAACCATTTACAATCTAAATTGAGGATAACTTATGAATTTTCTGTAAAAGGAACTTTTTAAGTTATCCTCATTATTTTTAAAATATGATATCAATTTGATTAAAAATATGTGAATTATATAACTTTTAGTAGAAATTGTGTAATAATTTTCAGTGATATTGAATACATCTTTGTAGTATAAAAATAATTTCACTCTTAAATCGAAAAAAATGAAAGCTAAAAAGCTCATTACAAACTTTGCATTTGCATTTTTTGCATTTGTTATTTTATTATCTGGGTGCGCAAAAGATGATTTTGAAAAAATTGAATTCGTTTGCCCACTAGTAATATCAACAGACCCCGTAAATGGTGCTACAAGTGTAGCACTTAACAAAATAATTACGGTAACCTTTAATGAAGCGATGGATGCTTCAACAATTACTTCGACTACCTTTATTGTAAATCTTGGCACAACAGCTGTTGCTGGTACAATAAGTTATGCCGGAACAACTGCAACTTTTATACCTGCTAGTCCACTTGCTCCTAATACTATTTATACAGCAAGAGTAACCACATCTGTAAAAGATATAAGTGGAAATGCTTTACAAGAAGATTATGTGTGGAGTTTTAGTACCAGTACTATTCCTGCTGTAACTGCAACCGATCCGGTAAATCTTGCAACAGCCGTATTACTCAATAAAGTAATCACAGCAACTTTTAGCGAAGCGATGATTGAAGCTACCATTATAGCTCCATTAACCTTCACTTTAAAACAAGGGTCAACAACAATTGCCGGAAACCTTGCATACAATGGTTTAATATTAACTTTTACACCAAGTAGCAATTTGTTAGCGGGTACTACTTATACTGCTACAATTACAACCGCTGCTAAAAATTTGGCTGGTAATTCTATAGCGAATAATTATGTGTGGACATTTACAACCAGTACCATACCAACAATTATTTCTACGGATCCGTTAAATTTGGCTACTGGAGTTGCACTTAACAAATTAATCACCGCTACTTTTAGTGAAGTAATGACTGAAGCTACAATTACTGCTGCTTCTACCTTTACCTTAAAACAAGGAACAACCAACATTTTAGGTTCCGTTTCGTATAATGGCTTAGTAGCTACTTTTACACCAAGTAGCAATTTGTTATCAAGTACTACATATACTGCAACAATTACAACTGTAGCTAAAAACTTAGTTGGAAATGCATTAGCTAATAATTATGTATGGACATTCACTACAGTTGGTCCTTCTGGTCCAGTAGGAGTTGATCTTAAAACAGCTGGTCAATTTGGAATTTTGGGTGGTACAGCAATCAGTAATAATGCAGGATTCAGTGAAATTAGAAATATGGATGTTGGAATATATCCAGGTGCTCGTTCTTCAATTACAGGATTCCCTCCAGCAATTGTAGTAAATGGAGCCATTTTTGCATCGGATGATTTAGCGCCTCCTGGAGTTCCAGCTATGTTATTACAAGCAAAAACAGACTTAACTAATGCCTACCTTTTTGCAGAAGGAGCAACTTCACCCGCACCTGCAACTGTATCAGGTGATCTAGGTGGATTAACTTTAGCCCCTGGTATTTATAAATCAACTTCTACACTTTTAGTTCAATCTGGTAATTTAACATTGGATGCACAAGGTGATGTTAATGCAGTTTGGATTTTTCAAATAGCATCTGATTTTACCACAGTTGGTGGAGCAGGTGGTAGTATTATCCTTGCAGGAGGTGCTAAAGCTAAAAACATCTTTTGGCAAGTAGGTAGTTCAGCAACGATAGGTGACTATACCTCATTTAAAGGAAACGTATTAGCATTAACCTCTATTACAATGAATGCTTATGCGGTTGCAGAGGGTAGAATGCTTGCTAGAAATGGTGCAGTAACAATGACAAGTACAAATATTATCAACAAACCGTTAGATTAGAACACATATGAAAACTAAAACTAATTCAAAAAAGGAATTACGTAGTACGTGGTTCCCGTTTAACCTGCCAATTAAAATGCTTTTTGTAAGTACTTTGATGTTGATAGGGATGCAATTGACATTGCAAGCACAAGAAGCCCAATATACAAAACCAACATGGAAATTTGGTGTTGCTGCTGGTGCAAATTTTAACTTCTATAAAGGATCTACTCATGAATTGAGTACTACTTTTACGCCTCCTGTTGTTTTTAATGATGGCAATGGCGTAGGACTTTATCTTGCACCACTTTTAGAATTTCAACGCCCTGATGCAAGATTTGGATTTATGTTACAAGCAGGTTATGACAGTCGTAAAGGGGCATTTGATCAAAAAGAAACTGCTTGTAATTGTCCGGCAGACTTGTCTACAAATCTCAGCTATATTACTGTAGAACCGAGTTTGCGTTTAGCTCCATTCAAATCTAATTTTTATTTGTATGGTGGACCTCGCTTTGCTTTTAATCTAGACAAATCATTTACATACGAGCAAGGAATCAATCCTGATTTTCCAAATCAGATTGCTCCAGCAAATGTTGAAGGTGATTTTAGCAATGTAGAAAAATCAATTATCTCTGCACAAATTGGAGCGGGACTTGATATTCCTTTATCTTCTCAAAAGAATAAGACACAATTTATGTTATCTCCATTTGTTGCTTTTCAACCCTATTTTGGGCAGAATCCACGTTCAATTGAAACATGGAATTTAACAACAGTTAGAGCAGGTATTGTACTTAAATTTGGTCAAGGTCGTAAAATTCAAGAACAAAAAGAAGAAGAAATTGTAGTTGTTTTTATTGAACCTAAAGTTGAATTTACGGTGGATGCTCCTAGTAATGTACCTACTGAACGTCGTGTAAGAGAAATGTTCCCACTTCGTAATTATGTATTTTTTAATATCGGATCAACCGAAATACCAAATCGTTATAAGTTGCTTAAAAAAGATGAGGTTAAATCTTTCAGAGCAGATCAACTGGAAACGGTTTCACCTTTAACCCAATCTGGTCGTTCAGCAAGACAAATGAATGTTTACTATAATGTTATCAATATCCTTGGTGATAGAATGGTGAAATATCCACTATCTACGATTAACTTGGTTGGGTCATCAGAAAAAGGAGCTGAAGATGGTAAAAAAATGGCGGAATCTGTAAAAGTTTATTTAGTAAATGTATTTGAAATTAATTCTTCAAGAATAGGTACTAAAGGTCAGTTTAAACCAGATACAGCATCAGAAACATTAGGCAAAACAAGAGAACTTGAATTACTGCAAGATGGAGATCGTAGAGTTTCTATAGAAAGTAGCGCCCCAGATTTATTAATGGAGTTCCAAAGTGGTCCAAATTCACCGCTTAAACCCATAGAAATTGTTGCAGTTCAGGAAGCACCGGTTGATAGTTATGTAACATTTAATGTAAAAGGTGCCAATGAAGCTTTTACTTCATGGTCCTTAAAAATAACAGATTCAAAAGGAGTTTCACAAAACTTCGGCCCATATGCAAATGAAAATATCAGTATTCCTGGTAAATTAATTTTAGGAACCCGACCCGAAGAAACCTTTAAAGTAACTATGACTGGACAAACTAAAAATGGGTCGATTATCGTAAAAGAAACTAATACCCATATGGTACTTTGGACACCTTCTGAAATTGAAGAAGGATTGCGATTCAGTATTATTTTTGAATTTGATGAATCAAAAGCAACCACTATTTATGAAAAATATTTGCAAGAGGTTGTAACACCTAAGATTCCTAAAAATGGAAAGGTAATTATCCATGGACATACGGATGTCATAGGCGATTTGTCGTATAATCAAAAATTATCTCTGGAACGTGCCAATGAAGTGAAAAGTATTATCGAAAAGAGTTTGTCTAAATCAGGTAGATCCGATGTTAAATTTGAAATTCTAGGATTTGGTGAGGATGAAAATGTAGCTCCTTTTGATAATAAATTACCGGAAGAACGCGCTTATAACCGAACTGTAATCATAGATATTATTCCTATTAGAAATTAAGTTATTTGAAAATATAAAAAATAGTTAGTTTAAATTAGTTAGTTAAAAGCATCAAGGGTTTTTATCCTTGATGTTTTTTTTAAAATTGACCTTTTTTATAACTATAGATATGCAAATAAAGATTAAGTTAAGCGACTTTTTTATAAATATTTGTTTGATTATTAAATTCTGATTTTGAATATTAAGGGAGAAAGTTTAAAAGGGTATAAGAAGTTTGTTTCAACTTTGCTCAGTTCGGATTTGCCTTGTGTATTTGCTCCCGCTAAAGCTGGACAGAGGTTCTCCAAAGAAATTTTAATTCAGCAAATACTGCTAGTAGACAAAGTAAAATGAGCTAAAACGAACCAAAAAAAATGAGCCTTTTACGAACCTTTCATTTATTTATTTTCATAAGAGTTCGTGAATCTTCGATTTAGGATAAATTTTTAAACTGTGTTTAAAACCGGCTAAAAAACTCTGCGGTACTGTGTACCTGTATTTCAGTGCTTTACTTAGCCTATTCTGCCTAAAAAAATTACAAAGCGTTGCTTTACTTATGTCGAACTCAGGTTAATTAGAAGTTTGTCGTTTTTATAATTTATCTTTCAAATAGTATGCTGTGTATGAATTTTGACAATTTAACAATGCTTCCGGAGTTCCTTCAAATAGTAAATCTCCCCCTTTTTTTCCTCCATCAATTCCTAAATCAATGATATAATCTGCACATTTTATGAGTTCTAAATTGTGTTCAATAACAATAATGGAATGCCCTTTTTCTATCAAAGCATTGAATGATTTTAAGAGTTTTTTAATATCGTGAAAATGAAGTCCAGTAGTAGGTTCATCAAAAATAAACAATGTTTTATCGGTTGTAGTTCCCTTTATTAAAAATGAGGCCAATTTTATGCGTTGTGCTTCACCGCCAGAAAGGGTAGAGGATGATTGCCCTAACTGAACATACCCCAAACCAACTTCCTGTAAAGGGAGTAATTTTTGTGCAATTTTTGATTCTTTAGTTTGATTAAAAAAATCAATAGCTTCACCAACCGACATTTCTAAAACATCTACAATAGATTTATCGTGAAACTTAACTTCTAATATTTCTTTTTGAAAACGCTTTCCGTTACAAACTTCACAAGTCATATGAACATCTGCCATAAATTGCATTTCAATAGTAACATCTCCTTCTCCTTTACAAACATCACAACGACCTCCGTCAACATTAAAAGAGAAATGCTTTGGTTTATAATTTCTAACTACAGAAAGGTTTAAGCCTGCAAAAAGATTTCTGATATCATCATATGCTTTGATGTATGTAACCGGATTAGACCTGCTGGATCTGCCAATGGGATTTTGATCTACAAATTCTATTTGTTTGATACTTTGAAAACTTCCTTTTAAATCGGTAAATTCACCTACTTTAGAACTGTTTCCGGATAATTTTTTCATCAAAGCCGGATACAAAATGTTTCTTACCAAAGTACTTTTTCCACTTCCTGAAACACCAGTAACTACTGTAAGCGAGTTGAGTGGAAATTTTACATTAATGTTCTTTAAATTATGAGCTCTGGCGCCTTCTATTTCAATAAAATTTTTAGTAATTCTTCTGTTTTTAGGAATTTCAATTTGTAATTTTTGATTTAAATATTGGGCTGTTAAAGAATTAGATTTTAACAAGGTATCATAATTTCCTTGAGCGATTAATTCGCCTCCAAAAACACCTGCTTCAGGACCGATATCGATGATATAATCTGCAGATTTGATAATATCTTCATCGTGTTCTACCACAATTACGGTATTGCCAATATCGCGTAATTTTTTAAGTAAAACAATGAGTCTTTCGGTATCTTTAGAATGCAATCCAATACTAGGTTCATCCAAAATATACATGGATCCAACTAAACTACTTCCTAATGAAGTGGCTAAATTGATGCGTTGAGATTCTCCTCCCGAAAGTGTATTGGCATTTCTATTTAAGGTTAAATAACCCAATCCGATATTATTTAAAAATCCAAGTCTAGTGTTGATTTCAGTCAACAATCGTTTTGAAACTTCTTTTTCATGATTGGTAAGAGAAAGATTATCCGTAAAAATAGCCAATTCATCGAGTGGTAACTCAACTAAATCAGTAATAGATTTTTCGTTAATTTTAACATATTGTGCTTCCTTTCTCAATCTTTTTCCTTGGCAAACGGTACATTTAGTTTTTCCTCTATATCGAGATAACATTACGCGATATTGAATTTTATAACTTTTCTCTTCTAAATGTTTAAAGAAATTATGGATGCCATCAAAATCTTTAGTGCCTTCCCAAATTAATGATTTTATGTTATCCTCTATTTTAAACCAAGGTTTATGAATTGGAATATTGTATTTGGAAGCGTTTAAAATAAGGGCTTCTTTAAAATGCGAAAATGAATCAGATTTAAAAGGAACAATGGCGTCATCTAAAATTGATAAGGAAGTATTGGGAATTACCAATTCTTCATCTATTCCGATAATATTGCCATATCCTTCACATTTAGGACAGGCTCCATAAGGGTTGTTAAAACTGAATAGATGTACAGAAGGTTCTAAAAAAGTAATTCCATCAAGTTCAAAAGCAGTGCTAAATGTTTTGGTTTTTGCGGTGTTAAGGTTTTCTAAAATGCACACACCATTACCTTCATTAAAAGCTATTTGAACAGCATCAGCCAAACGGAAATAAAAATCTTCATGATGTTGAACTATTATTCTATCGACAACCACAAAAAGTTGATCTGTAATTTTTGGTCTATATTCGTCTATTTTCAACACTTCATCATTCATTTTTAAACGAGAAAATCCCTGATGCGCTAAAATTTTAATAATTTTTTCCAGTTGATTTAAACTATTAAATTTAATAGGTGCTAACAACAATATTTTTTCACCTTCTTCAGTAGTTTTTATATAATCTATAACGTCAGTTACTTTATTTTTTTTGACAATTTCATTGGAAATAGGTGAATAAGTTGTTCCAATTCTGGCATATAACAATTTTAAGTAGTCATAAATTTCTGTGGATGTACCTACTGTTGATCTCGGGTTGGTAGCATTTACTTTTTGTTCAATGGCAATTGCGGGTGAGATGCCTTTAATATAATCTACTTTGGGTTTGGATAGTTTTCCTAAAAACTGACGTGCATATGATGATAAACTTTCTACATAACGTCTTTGTCCTTCAGCATATAAAGTGTCAAAAGCTAAACTTGATTTCCCGGAACCTGATAAACCGGTAATTACAACCAATTTATTTCTTGGGATAGCAACATCTATATTTTTTAAATTATGCAGTTTTGCACCTTTAATTAAGATGAATTCTTTGGGACTTAATTTGTTAAATTCTACTTCCATTTATTAAATAAATGCAAAAGTAACGATAATATTTTCGTAAAAATAGTTTCAAACTTTCTAAAGTTTATTGTTACTTTGAAATTACAGTAAAAATCAATTATTAATATCAAAATAAGAAGCATGGAAATCAATAAAAGTGGAGCTACATTTTCTAGTATTGTCGGAATAGGTGCGAAGGTCAAAAAAATGATGGAAGAAACAGGTGATGAATATTTATTTCTTAATCGTGGTATTAATGCTGTTTGTCCAACAGATTTAACAGAGGTTATTAAATTGATTGATTTTAATTCAGCTAAAATTCAGGTTTATCCGCCCAATAAAGGATTGCCAGAATTGAGAGAAGCCATCAACCAAGAATATTTTATTGGCAAATCTGACATTGATAATGTCGCAATAGTTCCTGGTGGAATGTCTGCTATAGATGTAGTTGTTCAGATATTAGATTTAGATATCGTTTATTTTAGTAAATATTTTTGGGGAAGTTATCAAAAGCTTTGTACCATAAGAAGATTGGAAAGTGACACTTTTGAAAATCTTAACAGTTTTGTTGAAAGCATTAGAAATCTTAGAAAGTC
>JAMPYA010000184.1 GCA_023700885.1 Flavobacteriaceae bacterium | reverse complement strand
TTAAAATTTTAAAATAAATCACAACATGAAAGATGAAATCTTGCAATTATCCCCCCTACGATTATGGCATCATTTTTATCAATTAAATCAAGTTCCACGTGGCTCTAAAAAAGAAGAAAAAGTAATCGAATTTATGGTTGCTTTTGGTGAGAAATTAGGACTTGAAACTTTAGTTGATACCACTCAAAATGTTTTAATTAGAAAACCCGCAACTGTTGGAATGGAAAATCGTAAAACGGTAGTTTTGCAATCCCATTTAGATATGGTCCATCAAAAAAATGCCAATACTCAATTTGATTTTGACAAACAAGGAATAGAAATGTATGTTGATGGTGATTGGGTTAAAGCTAAAGGTACCACTTTAGGAGCTGATAACGGACTTGGAGTTGCTGCTATTATGAGTATTTTAGAATCCACCGACATTTCACATCCTGCCATTGAGGCATTATTTACCATTGATGAAGAAACCGGTATGACAGGTGCAAAAGGATTACAAGCAAACTTTTTAAAAGGTGAAATCTTGTTAAATCTAGACACAGAAAACGATTCTGAAATTGATGTTGGATGTGCTGGAGGAATAGATGTTTCTGCCACTAAATCTTATACTGAAGTTGATGTAAATCCAAATTCAACTGCGTTAAATATTGTAGTTAACGGATTAAACGGTGGTCATTCTGGTATGGATATTCACAAAGGATTAGGAAATGCCAATAAAATTTTAAACAGAATTTTTTATGAAACACTACCATTTAACTATTCAATCGTTGAAATTAATGGTGGTAGTTTAAGAAATGCCATTCCACGAGAAAGTTTCGCTACAATTATAGTTTCTAATGATGATAAAGCAGCTTTTTTAACAAAATTTAATCAAGTAGCTAATACCATAAAAACAGAATTTGAAACCATGGAAAGTGGTTTACAAATATGTCTTTCAGAAACCCAACTTCCTGAAAAAACAATGCTTAAACAAGATCAAGAATTGTTTATAAAAACTATTTACGCAGCTCATAATGGAGTATACAGGATGAGTCCAGATATGGAAGACTTAGTTGAAACTTCAAATAATATAGCCATTGTAAATGTAAAAGACGGTCAAGTTCAAATTCATTGTTTAACTCGTTCTTCAGTAGAATCTTCAAAAATGGATTTAGCTAATGCTTTGAAATCAGCTTTTGAATTAGGCGGTTTTAAAGTTTCATTTACAGGGTCTTATCCGGGATGGAAACCTAATATGAAGTCTTCAATTTTAAAAACTATGACAGAAGTCTATGAAGATCTTTTTCAATCTAAAGCTAATGTAGTGGCTTGTCATGCTGGTTTAGAATGTGGTATTTTAGGTTCTAATTACCCTAATATGGAAATGATTTCATTTGGACCAACCATAACAGGCGCACACTCTCCAGATGAAAAAGCAAGTATTAGTTCCTCACAAAAATTTTGGAAATTTTTATTAGAAGTTCTCAAAAAAACACCGGTAAAATAGTTGCATTTTATATAAAATTAACTCACTTTTAAGCAATTAGAAGTGAGTTTTTTATTAGTAAAATTTTATGTTTTTGTTAATATCTTAGATTTTCATTAACCATAAAAAATTGTATTTTTACCACATATATTATTGATGAACTTTTCATGGGAAAAATTATTGCAATTGCCAATCAAAAAGGTGGAGTAGGCAAAACCACAACAAGTATCAATTTGGCTGCAGCCCTTGGTGTATTAGAAAAAAAAGTGCTTCTAATTGATGCTGATCCACAAGCAAACGCATCTTCCGGATTAGGAATTGATGTTGAAAGTATTGAAATTGGCACTTATCAGCTGTTAGAACATACGGTTTTGGCTAAAGATGCTATCATTAAATCTAATTCTCCTAATGTTGATATTATCCCTTCTCACATTGACCTAGTAGCGGTTGAAATTGAATTAGTAGATAAAGATGAGCGTGAAAATATGCTTAAAAAATCATTAGAATCTATAAAACATGAATATGATTATATCTTAATAGATTGCGCACCATCTTTAGGGTTGATTACACTTAATGCATTAGTAGCTGCAGATTCTGTAATTATACCAATTCAATGTGAATACTTTGCCTTAGAAGGATTAGGTAAACTTTTAAATACTATTAAAAGTGTACAGAAAATACACAATGCCGATTTAGAAATTGAAGGATTATTGTTAACCATGTATGATTCTCGTTTGCGATTATCAAATCAGGTTGTAGAAGAGGTTAGAAAGCATTTCCAAGGAATGGTATTTAATACCATTATTCAGCGCAATATTAAATTAGGAGAAGCCCCAAGTTTTGGAGAAAGTATCATTGCTTTTGATGCCACAAGTAAAGGTGCAGTAAATTATATTAACTTAGCAGAAGAGATTCTTAAAAAGTATTCATAAAATGGCGAAAGCGGAAAAAAAACAAGCCTTAGGACGCGGTTTATCTGCCTTATTAAAAGATCCAAGTGCTGATATCAATTCTATCAAAGATAAAAATGCCGATAAAATTGTAGGAAGTATTGTTGAAATTGAATTAAGCACTATTGAAGTAAATCCTTTTCAGCCAAGAAGTAATTTTAACGAAGAAGCAATTCAAGAATTAGCAAACTCTATTAAAGAACTTGGTGTAATTCAGCCAATTACGGTTAGAAAATTAGAAGGCAATAGATTTCAATTGGTTTCGGGTGAACGTCGTTTTAGAGCATCTAAACATTTAGGATTAGATACGATTCCTGCTTATATCCGAATTGCCAATGACCAGGAAATGTTGGAAATGGCTTTGGTTGAAAATATCCAACGTAAAGATTTAGATCCTATAGAAATTTCACTTTCTTATCAAAGATTAATTGATGAAATTAATTTAACTCAGGAAGAATTGAGTACACGTGTTGGAAAAAAACGCTCAACTGTTACCAATTATTTGCGATTATTAAAATTAGACCCAATTATTCAAACAGGAATGCGTGACGGATTTTTATCTATGGGTCATGGAAGAGCTTTAATTAATATCGAAGACAATGATATTCAGTTAGATATATACGAGCGTATTATCAAAGATAATTTGTCGGTACGTCAAACAGAACAAATCGTTCAGAAATTAAAAGATGGAACTACTACCGAAAGTACCCCAACTAAAGTAATCGAAATCCCCACAATAATAAAGGAAGGAACTGATGATATTTCTCAATTCTTAGGAAAAAAAGTAGAAATAAAATGGAGTGGAAATGGAAAAGGGAAAATTACGATTCCATTTTCATCCGAA
The DNA here is from genome assembly GCA_023700885.1 of Flavobacteriaceae bacterium. GTDB lineage: Bacteria > Bacteroidota > Bacteroidia > Flavobacteriales > Flavobacteriaceae > JAGXRT01. Next base: position 784 of record JAMPYA010000184.1, on the reverse strand, counting down.
GAAGATTTTGATAAGATTAAAAATTTATTCAAATAGTGAATTCTAAAATCACACTTTTAGCTATTTTATTACTTTACTTTTCTGTGAATACTTCAGCGCAAGAGTTAAGTGTAGAAGGGACTGAAATCAGTTCTAAAAAAAATGTAGAATTCAATCCACTTTCACCTGCTAAAGCTGCATTTTATTCAGCAATTTTACCGGGTTTAGGTCAAGCTTACAATAAAAAATACTGGAAAATCCCAATTGTGTATGCTGCTATTGGAACTTCTATTTATGTTTATGACTTTAATGATACTGCTTTTAATCGATATAGAACTGCCTATAAATTAAGACTAGCAGGAAAACAAGATGAATTTACTAACGATGACGGGCAGGTGACCTTATCTAATGATGCTCTTTTAACTGCTCAAAAAGGATTTAAGAAAGATAGAGATTTATCCATGCTGGTAACGGGTATTTTTTATGTACTTCAAATTGTTGAAGCCAGTGTAAATGCTCATTTAATTCAGTTTAATATCGATGAAAATATTTCATTTAATCCGAAGTTAATACAGCACGATTATGCTAATAAACCTATTGTTGGTGCTTCATTTAAAATCGATTTATAGTTATAAAAAGCCATGTTTGCAAAAAACAAATATTGATAAATAAAACTGAATCAAACTGGCGTATACCATTTGACAAAAAATAAAAAATATATACAAATGAAAATTGCATTTTTAGGTTATGGAAAAATGGGTAAAGTAATTGAAAAAATTGCTTTAGAACGCGGTCATGAAATTGT
>JAMPYA010000183.1 GCA_023700885.1 Flavobacteriaceae bacterium | reverse complement strand
TAGTATGATTCTAAATTCAAATATTCTTAAATTAGCCACTATTAATTCAAAGATAATTTAAACAAACAAAAAGTGAAAAAAATAATTAATTTAACGGTTACACTTATATTAGTGATGAATACTGCAATCGCACAACAAAAGGATATTGATAATCCATTTTTTAGTAAATACGGTACTCCATATGAAGTACCAAATTTTGACAAAATTAAACCAGAGCACTTTATGCCTGCTTATGAAAAAGGCATGGCAGAACAACGTAATGCTATTGAAAAAATTGTCAATAATAAAGAAAAACCAACTTTTCAAAACACCATTGAAGCTTTAGAATACAGCAACGCTCTTTTAGAAAAAGTAGCAAGTGTTTTTGGCAATCAATCATCAATGAACACCAGTAAAGAATTACAGCAAATTGCAAAAGAATTATCGCCAAAATTGAGTAAACATCGCGATGATATTATGCTCAACGCAAAACTTTTTGAACGTATTAAAAGCGTTTACGATAACAGAAACAGCATCACTGCAAACTCAAAATCTAAAGGAATTGATCAAAAACAAGAGGTTGGATTAAATCCAGAACAAAAGAAACTAATCGAAGAAATTTACAAAGATTTCATTAGAAGTGGTGCAAATGTAGCTGATGACAAAAAAGAAGCATTGAGAAATATCAATAAAGAATTGAGTTTATTATCTCTACAATTTGGAGAAAACACTTTAAAAGAAGATAATTCATGGAAACTATTTATTGAAAATGAAAGTGATTTGGCTGGCTTACCAGAATCTATTAAGCAAGCAATGGCTTTAGATGCCAAAAAAGCCGGTCAAGAAGGGAAATGGTTAGTTACTTTACACAAATCTAGCTGGATTCCATTTTTACAATATGCAGAAAATCGTGAGCTAAGAAAACAAGTATATACTGGATGGATGAATCGCGGTAACAATGGAAACGAATTTGACAACAATAAAAATGTTGCTAAAATGGCTTCTTTACGCGTAAAGAAAGCTAATTTATTAGGTTACAATTCTTGGGCTTCTTATATATTAGAAGACAATATGGCAAAAACACCTGAAGGTGCCAATGATTTATTGATGAATCTTTGGAATAGAGCATTGCCAATTGCAAAAAAAGAAGTTGCTGAAATGCAAAAAATGGTTGACGCTGAAAATGGTAACTTTAAATTAGCCTCATGGGATTGGTGGTATTATACCGAAAAAGTTAGAAAAGCAAAATACGATTTAGACGAAGAAGAACTTAGACCTTATTTTGAAATCAACAATGTTCGTAACGGAATGTTTGAGGTTATAGGGAAATTATACGGAATTAAATTTATAGAAAGAAAAGATATACCAACACCACATCCTGATGCTATTGCTTTTGAAGTACAAGAAAATAATGGCATGCATATTGGTATTTTCTTTATGGATTTTCATCCAAGAGAAAGTAAACGTGGTGGTGCCTGGATGAGTTCATATCGCAAACAGTCTAAAAAAGAGGGACAAATGATTACTCCAATCATCACAAACGTTTTGAATTTTACCAAACCAACTGCAGACAAACCAGCTTTATTAAGTTTTGATGAAGTTGAAACAATGTATCATGAAATTGGACACGGTTTACACGGATTGTTATCTAACACTACCTATAATCAACTTTCTGGCACTTCTGTTCCACGTGATTTTGTAGAACTTCCTTCACAAATAATGGAGCATTGGGCAGGAGAACCTCAAGTTTTAAAAATGTATGCAAAACATTATAAAACCGGAGAAGTAATTTCAGATGAATTGATTGAAAAACTAAAAGCATCTAGCCGTTTTAATCAAGGATTTATAACTATAGAATATTTAGCCGCATCATTATTAGATTTAAAATGGCATACTTTAACTACAGATGAACTTCAAAATCCTGTTGCTTTTGAAAAAAATGCAATGGATGAAATTGGTTTGATTGATGAAATTATACCTCGTTATAAAAGTGGTTATTTTAATCATATTTTTAGCGGTGGCTATTCTGCAGGATATTATGCCTATATCTGGGCAGCTGTTTTAGATGCTGATGCCTTTAAAGCTTTTCAAGAAACCGGAGATATCTTTAATCAAAGCAAAGCAAAACTTTTTAGAGATCATGTTTTATCAAAAGGAGGAACTGAAGATCCTATGATTTTATACAAAAAATTTAGAGGTCAGGAACCAAAAATTGAAGCCCTTTTAGAGAAAAGAGGTTTAAATTAATAAACTTATCCATTCATAAAAAAAAGCTACGTTTACGTAGCTTTTTTAGTTTCTAAGAATTTCATTTCCAATACGACATTCTAAACATCGTTTATAATTACAATATTCGCTTTTTAACTGAATTAAAGATTGTGAATCAATAGCATTATCTGATGATATTCCAAAGTTAGAAAACTGCCTAATAATTGAATTTGACTCGGGTTTTATTGATTTCATTAAATCTAATAAACTATCGTTATAATCCATTTTTTGTTTTTTATAATACGCAAATTTTAATGGTATTATGGTATTAATAATAAGATTATCTACAAATCCTTTAGAAATTGCTTTTGCATTAATTTTTGATTCCTTGTAAAAAGTAAAATGGTTATTCCAGTAGAAACTTGTCTGAATTTTAAAAATATCGTAATAATCCTCTTTAGTTTTAGATTCCATCAATTTGGAAAATAATGATTTATGCTTATGAATCAATCCTGATAATTGAGCAATTCTTATTGTAGGAAAATTTAAAGGTCTTAATCTAAAAAAATGAAATACTGAAGTCAAAATAGAAGGTAATTTATATTTGTTTTTCAAATATTGATATTCCTTTTGCAATTTAATATAATAAGCATCTTCTAGGTTTTCATTTAAAAATCCGGCTTGCCCAAAGAACAAAGCTTCTAACGTTAGTAAACTATTTCTTTCTTTTCTAATAATTTGATATGCTATAGATTGTGCCATTTGAAAGAATGCTTCACTATTCATCTTGACACCAAAATTTTTACATAACAACAAAAATAAAACAGCTTCCCAATCGTTTTTAGAAGCTTTTAAATAGTTATCAATTTCTGTACTTTTACGCTCTAATCTCTCTAAAAATAGAACTTCTAAGTAATTATGTAAGCTAAATTTAGAGATATTCTTTAGTTCATTTTCACATAAAATCCATTTAGGATCTAACAAATTAAACGCTCTATATTTTTTCAAAAAATCAATATCAACAAATTTTGAAAGTTCTAAAGTTGGAATTATTTGTTGACTTTGGTTGTAGACCTCTCTATCATATTCCCAAACTACATGAAGGATTACAGATTTATAATTATCATCAACATGATGGTTATGCAAATACCAATCTGAAGATTTTAGGTGAATTTCTATATTTCCTACCCAAAGCTGACTACCAATTATTATAGAAGCATTCAAAAAATCAGGACCCGTATTTTCATTGTGCAATCCAACTGTATTAATTGCCAATAATTCTTTTTGTGATGATTCCAATTGTTTACCCGAAAACAGTTGATATTTCCAAATAAAGTGTAAAACTTTTTCGTTCAATGCAATTTATTTTACTTTTTATTACGTAAATATAAGTATTCTAGTTAATTATGGCTTGCACAATTTTACAAAAAAATACATTTATTATAAGCAATAATCCGTTAAAAAAATATATAATTGTAACTTTAAAAAACTAGAATTATAACTTTTAAAATTTTAAAATAAATCACAACATGAAAGATGAAATCTTGCAATTATCCCCCCTACGATTATGGCATCATTTTTATCAATTAAATCAAGTTCCACGTGGCTCTAAAAAAGAAGAAAAAGTAATCGAGTTTATGGTTGCTTTTGGTAAGAAATTAGGACTTGAGACTTTAGTTGATGCCACCCAAAATATTTTAATTAGAAAACCAGCAACTATTGGAATGGAAAATCGTAAAACAGTAGTTTTGCAGTCCCATTTAGATATGGTCCATCAAAAAAATGCCAATACTCAATTTGATTTTGACAAACAAGGAATAGAAATGTATGTTGATGGTGATTGGGTTAAAGCTAAAGG
>JAMPYA010000020.1 GCA_023700885.1 Flavobacteriaceae bacterium | reverse complement strand
ATTAGAAATAACGGAGATGTTTCGGCTTTAGTTCCTGCAGTTGTTACAGAAATATAATGAAGAATTTTTTTATACACTTTTTTTGCATCGGATTTTTATCTTTAAACGCCCAAAATTCATTTGATTTTAAAACCGTTTTTGAAAAATCAGGTGGACTCGAAACAGCTACTTATACTGAAACAATTGAATATTATCAAAATTTAGCACAATTATATCCTGAAATTGAGATTAAAGAAATGGGCAAAACCGATAATGGTTTTCCTTTACATTTAGTTATTTTCAATTCTGATAAAGAATTTGATTTTAAGAAAATTAAAGAATCAGGAAAATCAACTTTGCTGATTAATAATGGAATTCACCCTGGTGAACCTGATGGAATTGATGCTTCTATGATGTTTTTAAGAGATTTGGCTCAAAATAAAAAACTGAAAAATCAATTTAAAAATACAGTCATTTTTATTATTCCAATTTATAATATTGGCGGAGCATTGAATCGAAATTCAACCACAAGAGCCAATCAAAATGGACCCAAAGAATACGGTTTTAGAGGTAATGCCAGGAATTTTGATTTAAATAGAGATTTTATAAAGTCAGATACTAAAAATATGTTGGCTTTTGCAGCAATTTTTCATCAAATAAATCCGGATATTTTTGTTGATACTCATGTTTCTAATGGCGCAGATTATCAATATACCTTAACTCATTTGTTTACACAACACAATAAATTAGGTGGATCCTTGGGTTCATTTCTTCATGACAAAATGATGCCTGATATTTTAGATGATTTAAATAATAAAAACATTCCGGCAACACCTTATGTAAATGTATTTAATACATCACCTGATAAAGGTTTTTCTCAATATTTTGATTCGCCTAGATATTCTACAGGATATACCACTCTTTTTAACACTTTGGGCGTAATGATAGAAACACATATGCTAAAATCATATCCAAAAAGAGTAGAAGTAACTTATGAATTTTTATGGAGCTCACTTCAATTTTTGAGTAAAAATGGACAAGAAATTAAATTGAAAAGAACAATCGCAAATCAAGAATTTCAAAGTATGAAAACCTATCCAATACAATGGGAAATCGATAGCACAAAAACATCAAAACTCCAATTTAAAGGATATGAAGCTTCCTATAAAAAAAGTGAAGTTACAGGTTTAAATAGATTATTTTATGATCAAACAAAGCCTTTTGATAAAGAAATTATTTATTATAATTATTTCAAACCAGCAAAAGAAATTGAAATCCCATTAGCTTATATAATTCCAAAAGCCTGGTGGAATGTTATTGATTTGTTGAAAGCAAATCATATTGAAATGACCGTTTTTGATAAAGACACAACACTTTTAGTAGATACCTATCAAATTATTGATTTTAAATCGAGAGTCAAACCATATGAAGGTCATTTTCCTCATTATCAAATCAAAACAAATAGTATTAAAAAAGAATTGAAATTTTTAAAAGGCGATTATTTTGTATCGACAAAACAAAACGGAATTCGTTATTTGATAGAAACGCTAGAACCTGAAGCACCTGATTCATTTTTTAGTTGGAATTTTTTTGATACCATTTTACAAGAAAAAGAAGGATTTTCTCCTTATGTTTTTGAAGAAACAGCTAAAGAAATTTTAAAATCAAATAAACATTTAAATGATTTGTTTGAACACAAAAAAAACTCAGATGAATCTTTTAGAAAAAACGCATTTGCTCAACTCCAATTTATTTATAAAAACTCAGAATTTGCAGAGAGTTCATACTTAATTTATCCTATATATAGAATTCATTAAAAAAAGTAAAACAGAAAAATCGCATAAATAAAAAATCTTGCAATCCTAAAAATTCCTAGTATTAATAGCCATCTTATAGGATATGATGTTAAACCCGCTAAAAGTGTAGCTATTGAATAAGGTAATGGGAAAAGTGCTGCGAATACTATAAAAATACCACCCCACTTTTGTAAATTGATAACTAATTTTTGATGTTTGGTCAATAACCAATTATTAACTGTCGGAATTTTAACTAAAAATCTTCCTATAAAAAATGCCAATAAACCACCTAAATAAGACATCACTGATAATAAAAGAACTATCCACCATTTATTAATTCCCAATTCAGCAGCTTGCGGCTCTGCCCAAACTATAAATAAATCAGGAGGAATTAAACCAAGAAAAGTTTCTGATAATCCAAAAAGTAAGTAAACGTATATACCGCTAACATTATCAACAATATGTATAAAAACTTCTTTGGTAGTAATGATGTATTCTTCTACAAATAAAACCAATGCTACTACAAAAGCTATGATAGTTGCAAGTTTTATAATATTTTGTATCAGAAAACGAAAAAGACCTGTTCTTTTAAGATATTGAAAATACAGTGTGGTAAAACGATTTATTTTTTTCATATAATTTCAAGCAGCATGAAATTGAGATTGCAAATTTATGACTTAAATGGCACTTCATCAAACAATATTTTAATATTAGCATACATATTATCTAATAGTTCATTCAATTTATTTTTAGCAATATATTTAACCATTGTTATTCCTTCTTCCTTTTGCGGAATCAATTTTTCTGTTGAAGTATTTACCATTTCAAACCAATGCGAAATTTTTAAAATAAGTTTATTCTCTTTTTCTGAATATATATGATAGGTATTACTTAATGGTCTTATAATTTCAAGATTTTTTATCCCACACTCCTCCTCTACCTCTCTTAAGGCAGTCTTTTCTAAAGTTTCTCCTACTTCAATTTTACCTTTTGGCAGATCCCATTTATCCAAGCGATAAATCATTAATACTTCATTTTGATTATTTTTTACCAAACCACCAGCAGCTTCAATCACTTTAAAATTAGATTGAAATTTCTTCCACATCCATTCTAAATTAGGATGATATAAATAAATTCCCTTTAATAAATCCTGATCTAAAAGTGAAATTAATTTTTCCATTTCAATAGATTCAAAAGGAATCATAATGAATCCATTTAAATTTAATTTTGAATCTGTTAATATGATTGGATTTTCTTTTACAAAAACTTTATACATTTGTAGCATGATAAAAGACAAAGATATTGCAAAAAAAATTGCGGAGTTGCTTTTACAAATTAAAGCTGTAAAAATTCAACCATCTAACCCCTTTACTTGGGCGTCTGGATGGAAATCTCCAATTTATTGTGACAATAGGATTATTCTTTCATATCCTATTATTCGAAATCATATACGTCAGAATTTTGCCAAACTTATTCTAGAAGAATTTGGAAAGCCTGATGTAATTGCAGGTGTAGCAACGGGCGCTATCGGAATTGGAGCCTTGGTAGCAGAAGAATTAGGACTTCCATTTGTATATGTTAGACCCGAACCAAAAAATCATGGTAAACAAAATCAAATAGAAGGTTTTTTAGAAAAAGGGAGTAATGTAGTTGTAATTGAAGATTTGATTAGCACCGGTAAAAGTAGTTTAAATGCTGTAAATGCATTAAAGGAAAATGGTGCAAATGTAAAAGGCATGGTCGCTATTTTTTCTTATGAGTTTGAAGAAGCCGCACAAAATTTTAAGAATCAAAATGTGAAATTACTAACATTAAGTAATTATCCAACTTTAATAGAACAAGCTTTAGACAGCAATTATATTTCTGAAAAAGAAATAGATGCTTTAAATGAATGGTGTAAAACTCCAAGTGAATGGTTAAATTAAATAATTAAAATGAATTTAGAAAGCACAAAAAAAACAGTCCATAAATCATCAAAAGAACTGTATGATTTTTTAACAAATGTTGAAAATTTTAGACAAATCATGCCTTCATCAATAGAAAAGTTTGAGGCAAATGATAATTCATTTGTATTTGCTATTAAAGGAATGCCAGAAATTAGATTAGTTTTAAAAGAAAAAGAACCTAATCATAAAATAGTTTTAGGAGCAGCAAGTAGCAAATTACCAGCTTTTACTTTAACTGCACAAATTGATGATATAAGTGATTCACAATCGACTGTACAAATATTATTTGAGGGAGATTTTAACCCGATGATGTCCATGATGCTAAAAGGCCCTCTCTCTAAATTTATTGATTCATTATCAGAAAAATTAGAGCAACTTTAGCTTTAAAGAAATCGAATTTCTTTTAAATTATATAATTGAATTTGTCCATTTTCTAGTTCAACTATAAGTTCTCCTAAATCTGATACATCATTTATTAATCCTAAAAACTTACGATTCCTGCTATCTTCAAACATAGTAGGAATTCCTTTTTTATAGAGAAACTTCAAATACTCTTCTTTAAGATTGATAAAATTATTGTTAGTTACTTTTAACAATTCAATTTCAATATTTTTTAATAATTTTTCTAATAATACATCTCTATCAACATCTGTATTAAGTTTTAATTTTAATTTAAGAGAGGTTGCCTTATGAATTTCTGATGAAAATATTAACTGGTTAACGTTAATACCTATTCCGATAATGGTATCTGTAATCTTACTGTCAGTTATAGTATTTTCAATTAAAATACCGGCAACTTTGTGCCCATCTGACAAAATGTCGTTTGGCCATTTAATACTTAATTTGTTGGGTATATAAAAGTATATCGTCTTAAATACTGCTATTGAAATTGCCAAACTAATGTTAAATTGCATAGAAGCATTTAGATTATTTAATTTCTTTAAAACGCTTACCATCAAATTCTTACCAGATTCAGAATTCCATTCAGATCCCATCTGACCTTTTCCTTTTGTCTGAAAATCAGCAGTTACAACAGTAAAATCAACAATATGAGTTTCTCTTTTTAACCTTTTAAGAAATTCATTTGTAGAATCAATGGCACTAAGTTTGATTATATTCATCGCAATAAAAAGGATCCAAAATGGATTCTGTAATTTACAAGTAAAAAAACAATAACTTTGCAGCAAAACTAAAAATTTTTTAATGACAAAAAAAACAAAAAGTATAGACGATTTAATCGCTGTAATCTTAAAAGGAATTGATGAGTTAAAAGGACAAGATATACAATTGCTTGATTTAAGAAAGATTGAAAATTCAGTATGTGATTATTTTATAATTTGCTCAGGAACTTCTAATACGCACGTAAATGCAATAACAGGTTCAATTCAAAAAATGACGAGCAAACAACTTAAAGATCATCCTTGGCATGTAGAAGGTGAACAAAGTTCTGAGTGGATTTTGTTAGATTATATCAATGTTGTTGTTCACGTATTCCAAAAACATACACGAGAATTCTACGATATTGAAAGTCTTTGGGGAGATGCCACTATAACACATATTTCATAAAAAAAATACTATCTTCATTTTAAAATATATTAATGAGTACACCAAATAATCTAGATAAAAAAGGGAAATTGATTCAAAAACCAAAATTTAATATCAATTGGTTTTACACAGCTGCATTTATATTCCTTATTTTAATGTTTTTCCAAAATGCTGGAGGGAGTGATGAATCTTTTAAAATCTCGCTCACTTCTTTTGAAAAATATTTAAATGAAAATGATGTTCAAAAAGTAGAAATCTTTGCACAAGACAGAACTGCTGGTGTTTATTTAACGCCACAGGCTTTAGAAAAAGAAATTCATAAAAAAAATGCCAAAAAAGGTGTTTTTGGAACTCCAAACTTAGGAGCACATTACCAATTACAATATGGTGATTTAAAACTTTTTCAAGAATTTTTACAAAAAGAAAGTGAAAAAGGTCATCCAATAGAAATAAAATTTGAAGAATCTAGTAATTGGTCTGAAATACTGATAAGCTTTTTACCTATTTTACTCTTTATAGGAGTTTGGCTTTATTTTATGAGAAGAATGTCTGGTGGTGCAGGTGGTGGTGCAGGTGGGCAAATTTTTAACATTGGAAAATCCAAAGCAAAATTATTTGATCAGGACACTTTAGTTAAAACCACTTTTAAAGATGTGGCAGGTTTAGAAGGCGCTAAAGAAGAAGTACAAGAAATTGTAGATTTTCTTAAAACACCTGAAAAATATACTGCATTAGGAGGAAAAATACCCAAAGGAGCCTTATTAGTTGGACCTCCAGGTACAGGAAAAACTTTGTTAGCTAAAGCAGTTGCTGGTGAAGCTCATGTACCTTTTTTCTCTTTATCAGGATCTGATTTTGTTGAAATGTTTGTTGGAGTTGGAGCATCAAGAGTGCGCGATTTATTTAAACAAGCACAACAAAAAGCACCTTCAATCATATTTATTGATGAAATAGATGCTATTGGTAGAGCTCGTGGTAAAAGTAATTTTACCGGTGGAAACGATGAAAGAGAAAGCACATTAAATCAGTTATTAACAGAAATGGATGGATTTGGAACTGACTCTAATGTAATCGTTCTTGCAGCTACCAATAGAGCTGATGTCTTAGACAAGGCACTTCTAAGAGCTGGAAGATTTGACCGTCAGATATATGTTGATCTACCTGATTTAAATGAAAGAGCTGAAATTTTTAAAGTTCACTTAAAGCCTATAAAGCTTGATAAAAATGTTGATACAGACTTTTTATCAAAACAAACTCCTGGATTTTCTGGAGCTGATATAGCAAATGTGTGTAATGAAGCTGCCTTAATTGCAGCTAGAAAAGGCAAAAAAGCTGTAGAACATCAAGATTTTTTAGATGCGGTTGATCGTATTGTGGGTGGATTAGAAAAGAAAAATAAAATCATCACCAAAGATGAAAAACGAACAATCGCTTTCCATGAAGCCGGACATGCAACGGTAAGTTGGTTATTAGAACATGCTGCTCCTTTAGTAAAAGTTTCTATTGTACCTCGTGGCCAATCATTAGGTGCTGCATGGTATTTACCAGAAGAAAGAATGATTGTTCGCACAGATCAGATGTTAGACGAAATGTGTGCTACTTTAGGTGGTAGAGCTGCAGAAAAAATAATTTTCGACAAAATATCAACAGGAGCTTTAAGTGATCTAGAAAAAATTACAAAACAAGCTAGAGCCATGGTTACCATTTATGGTTTAAATGATAAACTAGGAAATATCACTTATTATGACTCATCAAATCAAGCTGAATACCAGTTTTCAAAACCTTATAGTGAAGAAACTGCACAGTTAATTGATAAAGAAATATCAAGTTTGATTGAAACTCAATATGAACGAGCAATCAATATTTTAAATGAAAATAAAGATAAATTAACGCTGTTAGCTGAACAACTTTTAGAAAAAGAAGTCATTTTTAAAGATGATTTAGAAATCATTTTTGGCAAAAGACCTTTTGAAAAAGAAAATGAAGAGGCAGAAGAAAAAAAACCATCAAAAATAAACGAAAATAATTCAACTGAAAAGCCTGAAAATTCAATAGATACTACTGAATAAATCAATACTTTTTGTATTTTTGAACCAATTCGGGGGTAAAGATGAATTTTTTAAAAAAATTAGAACAGTTTTTTAATATAAAAATTAAGTCATCTGAAGAAAAGGAAATTGAAAAATATCCAGTTAACTTATCTTTAGATGATTTTTTTGTACATAACTTCATTAATAATGGAGGTAAATTTTTATACTGCACCACTCAAGAAGAAGCCTTAAATAATCTTCATCACATTATAAAAGAAAATCATTGGTATAGCATTACTTGTTTTGATTCATCTCTTATTAATTTCACCAGTGCAATTCCTATAAATTTGATTAATGACATTAATGAAAATGCACCCTTTTTAACTAAATGTGAACACCTTATTTCTGAAAATGGCAGTATTTTATTTTCCTCTAATCAATTAAAAGAATATAAACTAGCTGATTTTTCTGATCATTTCATCGTTTATGCAAAAACTAGTCAAATTGTAAATACTACAAGCGATGGTTTATGTGGAATAAATAACAGAAACCGAGGGAATATTCCAACAAATATTGGAGCGATTAAAAATTTTACTCCAATGCAAAATGACAATTTTTTAAATTACGGATATACTAATTCTAAAAACCTATATTTGCTTTTAGTAGAAGATTTATAATATGAAAAACTTTATAACCCGTTCCATTTCAGCATTTTGGTTTGCTGGAACTTTAATTTTCTGCATTCTTTTTCACAAATTAACCTTTATTGGACTCTTTTTAATTTTAATGCTATTTTGCATCTACGAGTTTAATAGACTCATTAACTTAAAAAGCACTTTTCCTTACATTATAGGAGTGATGATGTTTGTTTTTGGGAACATATTTAATATGGAAGAAGTGCCTTATATTGGATTATTTAGATATGCAGGAGTGTTACTCTTTTTAACCATCTTTGTCACTTTTGTTTCGATTTTATTTTATAAAAAAGAAGAAGTGGTTAATCATTTGGGGAAAATATTTTTATCTGTAATCTATATTGCAGTACCCTTTACTTTGATTGCTCAAATACCATTTCTAAATTCAAATATTCAATATGTTAAAACTACAATTTTAGGTGTTTTTCTCTTAATCTGGATTAATGACACATTTGCTTATATTGTAGGTAGTAATATTGGGAAACACAAGTTATTAGAACGTATTTCACCTAATAAAACTATTGAAGGTTTTATTGGAGGGATGATTGCAGCATTTATAGGGAGTTATTTTTTATCACTTTATTTTGATTCTTTTACGTCAAATCAATGGTTTGTTATTGCTTTTATTGTCAGCACTTTTGGTGTTTTAGGCGATTTAATAGAATCTATGTTTAAAAGACAAGCCGGCGTAAAAGATAGTGGAGATTTTATTCCAGGTCACGGTGGTTTTTTAGATCGACTAGATAGTGTTATCTTTGCAGCACCATTTATATTTATTTACTTACAATTTATATCATACAATGTTTCATAAAGAAGGTTTTAAAATAATTACAATTGCCTCTATTTTTGCTGGCGGTTCTATCTTGCTTATAGATAGCTTTATAGAATCATCGTGGTTAGAAAGTTTATTATCTATTATTGTATTATTTTTCTATATGATGATATTACAGTTTTTCAGAAATCCTAAAAGAAAAACTGTACTTAACGAAAATCATATTGTTGCACCTGTTGATGGTAAGGTTGTAGTAATAGAAGAAGTTTTTGAAGCAGAATATTTTAAAGATAAACGCTTGCAAGTATCCATATTCATGTCTCCAATCAATGTACACGTTACGCGTTACTTAATGAGTGGTTTAGTAAAATACAGTAAATATCATTCTGGAAAATATTTAGTTGCTTGGCATCCAAAATCTTCAACTGAAAATGAAAGAACAACAATTGTTATTGAAAATGAAGTTTATGGAGAAATTTTATATCGTCAAGTTGCAGGAGCTTTAGCTAAAAGAATTGTAAATTATGCCGTTGAGGGAACCAAAGTGCTTCAAGGAACCGATGCCGGATTCATCAAATTTGGCTCTAGAATTGACATCTATCTACCTTTGAACACAAAAATAAACGTTCAATTAAATCAGAAAGTAAAGGGCGGAATTGATCTTATCGCATCAAAATAGCATTCAAAAATGAAGACGGATTTAGACAAAGAATTTGAATCAGCTTTTGTTAAAGCATCTTCTTCTACTATTAAATTACCTCCAGATGTTATGTTAAAACTTTATGCTTACTACAAACAAGCTACAAGTGGTTCTAATTACAAATCTGCTAATGGTGATGTTGAATTAATAAACGCTTTTAAATTAAATGCTTGGTTGCAACTTACTAGTTTAACCGAAGATGAAGCTAAACAAGGTTATATTGATTTGGTAAATAAACATATTCTTAAAAAGTAATCAATAAAAAATCCCGAAAATTTTCGGGATTTTTTATTTTAATAATCTAAACTAGCTAAAAATTTGAGTTTTTCTTTCCACAACTCTAAATTTTCATTGCCCTTAGCAATGCTTTTTCTAACATTTTTTACTAATGGATTGTCTTCTGTTACATTAGAAATAAAACTAATATTGTTTTCTAATTGCTGAACTTCTTTTGTTATCTCATCAATTTTTTTACGTAAAAACAACTGCTCTTGATCTAATTTACGGTAGTTTTTTTGTTGCAAGAAACTATCCATAATATTTTTAAACTTCAACATTTCTTTAGTATTACTATCAATTGAAAGTTTACTAAATACTTTATCTAAAAGTTTATTAAATTTAATTTCAATATGTTTGAGATTATGAGGTAAACTACCTAGATTTCTCCACTGATTTATGATTTCCTTTAACTCTTCATATTCAATTTCTTGGTCAGCATCTACTCTGTTTTTAAACTGCTCATAAAATTCTTTCTTCTTTGAAAATGAAACAAGTTGTTCTTGATTGTCTGCATCTTGAATTTTATGATATCTATTAAAGAAGTAATTACAAGCATCTTTAAATTCTTTCCAAAGTTTATCTGAATATTTTTTGGGAACGTGACCAATTTTTTTCCAATCTAACTGTATTTTTTTCAGAATTTCGGATGTTTTTTCTAAATCCTCACTATCTTTTAATGCTTTAGCTTTTTCAACTAACTGTATTTTTAGATTTAAATTTTCTTGTTGTTCGTTTTTAATCTCTTTATAAAAATCATTTTTCCCTTTATTAAAAGCACGAGTAGCTTCTTTAAATTTATCCCACAATTCATCATTTTTTTTACGCGGAATATTAGTGATTTCTATAAATTCTTTGCGGTATTGCTCTATTTTAGTGATGCATTTTTGCCAATCAGAATGTGTTTTATTTTGAGAAATATCAATAGTATTTATAGCCTCAATAATTTGTTCTTTTTTAACAACATTTTCATCAAAACCTTTTTTTAAACCTTTGTAAAAATCTTGTCTTTTATCATGGATTTCATGTGTGATATTGCTAAAATGATTCCAAACCTCATCTCTGTGTTCACGATCAACAGGACCTAATTCTTTCCAAATTTTGTGCAACAATTGCAGTTCTCTAAAAGCAAATTCAACATCATCATTTTTAAGCAATTCTTCTGCAACAGCAATTAATTTTTGCTTTTCTTCTAAATTATGTTTAAAATCTAAATCTCTTAAATCTTTATTGATATGTAATAAATCATAAAAACGTTCAACATGATGCTGATAAGTTTTCCATGTATCATTATAGCTATTTCTTGGTACTGCACCAATTTCATTCCATCTTTGTTGAAGATTTTTAAAATCTTTATACATAACGGATGAATCTCCATTATCGATCAAATTTTTGAGTTCATCAATAATAGTAGTTCTGGCAGCCAAATTTTGTTTTAAAGTTGTATCTAATTCTGCATAATATTTTCTACGCTTAGAAGCATAATCTTGATAAATAGTATCAAATTCTTGCTTTAAAGGATTGTCAAAATGAAAATCAATAGACTCATTACCGGCATCTAAAAACACTTTTTTGGTTTCATGCAGCAACCCACTATGTTTTTTATTAAATTCCTTTTTAATTAAATCAATATTGCGTTTAATTTCATGAACTTCATGATTATTTATTATAGATTGAAGCTCAGCTAAAAGCTGTTCCATCGTCATAATAGAATAATCTACAACTTCAGGTTTTAAAACTTGATTTACTTTGATGGGTTTCTCGGTTTCTTTTTGAGTTTGAGCATCTACTTTCTCCTCTTCAGCAGCATTAGCAACATCGTCTTGAGTTACATCATCACTTTCAGTTATTTTTTCAACTTCTTCAGAAACTGTTTGCTCTATTACATTTTCTTCAACAGCAGTAACTTTTTCAGCCAATTCAACTTTTTTTTCTTTTTTCTGTGTATTTACAGTTTCGGTACTTACCTCTGACTCGTGCAGATTTTCTTGATTATTTTCTAACATTTTATAATGTTTAAGGTTCCTAAAATTCACAATAACAAATAAATATTGTGTTCTCAACAAAGAAACGAAAAATTCTCTTTTTAAGTAGTCACTTTAGTGATTAATTCCCAAATTTTGAATTTTATTTATGTGGAAGTCCAAATTTCCCAAGCTTTTTCAGCTTGAATTTCTAACATTTCTAATCCATTTTTTATAATAGCACCCTTTTCTTTTCCTCTTTTTAAAAATAAAGTTTCAGAAGGATTATAGATTAAATCAAATAAATAGTTTGTTTCATTAAGATTTTCATATGGTATTTTAGGAGATCCATTTATAGATGGAAAAGTACCTATAGGGGTGCAATTAATAATTATTTGATATTCTTTAATCAAAACATCGGTTAATGATTGATATGATATTTCATCATTTGATTTTGGATTTCTAGAAACCAAAATAAAAGGAATTGATAATTTATCTAAAACATATTTAACTGCTTTAGAAGCTCCGCCGGTTCCTAAAATAATAGCTTTTTTGTGATTAGATTTTAGTAGTGGTTTGAAAGAATTTTCAAATCCATAAATATCTGTGTTAAATCCAATCAATTTATTATTGATTATTTTAATACAATTAACAGCACCAATATCTTTCGCTTCTTCTGAAATATCGTCTAAAAATTCGATTATTTGCTCCTTGTAGGGTATTGTTACGCTTAATCCTTTTAATTGAGGATGTTTTTTTAAAATTGCAGAAAATTGATTAACATTATCAATATCAAAATTATGAAATTCATGATTTGATAAATTTAACTTACTGAATTTTTCTGTAAAATATTTTTTAGAAAATGAATACGGAATATTTTTACCTACTAATCCGAAACTAACTTTTTGATTTCCTTGCTCGTAATTTTTGTCCATAATAATCAAGTATTAGTACGATTACAATTCCTAAGAAAATATATGAAATCGCAAACCAGGTTTCTAAAGAAGTAATATCTGGTAAATATCGTTGATAATTTTCAACTACCTTATTTCCTGTTTTATCCAAAAGAAATTGTCCATTTTCTATTTTATAAATAATATTTTTCCATGGCCAAACAATACCCAATGAGCCCGAAATAAATCCGATGATTAAAGCAGTTACCAATTGATGCCATCTTTTTAAAATAAATCCTACAATATGAGAAGTAACTACTAATCCGAATGTAGAACCGGCAGCAAATATGGTAATAATTTGTAAATACCTAATTCTGGGCGCATTATAAATAAAATTAAAATTACCTGTGGTAACTTCAATAATTGTTTTATAAAGTTCATTTACAGAATCTACTATAAGTAATACATAATTACCCATTAAAATTAGAATAAATGAACCCGATAAGCCTGGTAAAGTCATTCCAATAATCCCAATTGCACCACAAAAAAATACAAACCAAAGATTGTCATTTTCTTTAGCCGGATTCATAAAACTAATTATTATACCAACTAATACTCCAATTATTAAGGCTGAAATATTTTTATAATTCCAATCATCATAACCTTTACTGATGTAATAAATAGAACCAATAATTAATCCGAAAAAGGTACTCCAAACATACAATTCAAAATGTTTCAATAAGAAGTCTATCATTAAAGAAACCGTGAAATAACTAACTACATTTCCACCGATTATTAATATTAAAAAAGTACCGTTGATATAATAATAAAAAGTTTTAAATCTTCCGTTTAGCAATAGTTTGAAAGCTTTTTTATTTACTTTTTGAAATGAATAAATCATTTCTTCATAAAAGTTAAAAACAAATGAAACCATTCCGCCAGAAACACCAGGAACTTTATTGGCAACCCCCATTAATATTCCTTTAAAGAATAAAATTACTTTATCTATAAATAAACGATTTTTCATTATTAGTGTTTGGATTTTACTGTAGCTAATTTTTCAAGTGTTAATATAAGTAAAAAACCAAATAAAGCTAAAACCAATGCATAAAAAAGTTGATTATCACCGGCATAATTAAAAGGTGAGATACTTTGTTCATTTAATACAATTATCTTTCCATCTATTTCTTTAGATGCTAATACTTCTTTCCAAGGCCAAATTTTATTGAGCGAACCAATTAAAAATCCGGTTAAAACTGCTAAAGTTAAATTTTTATAATGATTAAAAAGCCAATTCAATACGCGTGAGAAACTGAGTAATCCAATAACTGCACCAGCTGCAAAAATAAAAAGTAATTGGAAATTTTTTACATGAATTGCTTGTAAGATTGGCTTATAAGCCCCTAATAGCACTAAGATAAAAGATCCTGAAATACCTGGTAATATCATAGCAATGATGGCTAGAGCACCGGCAAAAAAATAAAAAATACTTGAGGAACTTTCGGTAACCATTGGTCTTAGAATTGTAATAAAATAGGCAAATATGGCACCTATAATAAGTCCAATAAAAATTTTATAATTCCATTGAGCAATTTGTTTTCCAACAAAAAATATACTTGCCAAAACCAATCCAAAGAAAAATGACCAAACAAGAATCGGTTTATTTTCTAAAAGCCATGAAATCGATTTTGCCAATGAGAATATACTGATAAATATTCCTGACAATAACGAAACTAAAAAATTGCCATTGATAGCTTTCCAAACTTTTTCAATTCCTCCTTCTTTAAAAATTTGTATCAATCCAAGATTAAATGAGCTTATTGATTCTAATAATTCTTCATAAATACCAGAAATAAAAGCAATAGTTCCGCCAGAAACTCCTGGAACAACATCGGCTGCACCCATTGCAATTCCTTTTAGTGTTATAATAAAATAGTCTTTTATCGTTCGTGTTAACATTTTAATTTTTTTAAAACAAATGTACTGTTTTAATGAACAATTAAAAATGAAAAATTAATAATGAAAATGGTTTTAAAAGAATTGAGAATTGAGAAATAAATAAATAAACAATGAAAAATTTAAAGATTCAACTTATAAGCCATTTTTTTAATTTTCAAATTATCCAATTTTAAAAACTTTAAACTTTCAAACCTACTACTTACTGCGTTTTCAGCTACCCGAAGGTGGCGGTTTGGAACACTAAGCTGTCTATACGCACCAATGTTTGTTTGAAACACAAAGTCAATTATGAAAAAGTGAACTCCACAAGTAACAAAAAACCAATTAGCCCAATCTTCCCAAGTTGATTGATTAACCCAAATAATTTTGTAAAGCCAATACCAGGAATATAAAAATCCCAAGCGATTTGAGGCACACTGTCGAAATACTGTATATCGTTGATGTACACTTTTCCTAGATTACCTTTGTCAAAGTTTAAAACTTTGACAAAGGTTGGTTTTACCACCACATTATCGCCGTCTATTGGATATTGCGTGATGTATTTCTCAACAGTTGGACTTTCTAATAAATGTATTTGTCGTATTTGAGAACCTAGATTTGTCAACTTTTGAAAAGTTGACAAATCTTTTGGAAAGGGCACTCTCGGAAAATCAATTTTTAAAAATTCTTTGTATTTCTCTCGGTACGTTGGCGAATGTAAAACTGCATAGATGTTAATCTAAAATGTCGATTGGTGCAAAACTCACACTATCACCGTCACTGCGAGGAACGAAGCAGTCTTTTGTTGAGATTGCTTCACTGCGTTCGCGATGACGTTCCGCAACAAAAGTTAAGCCTAATTTCTCCGCTAGTTGCTTTACAAATTCTGTGTTTAGGTTGGGTTGATTTTGGTGTTCGTGATTCGCTTCGCTTAATTATGCGGTCGGCTGTATTTTTACAATGAAGCATAACTTAAAGCTTTTTGCTTACAAAGAAATATCCTTATTAAGTTGTTCGAGGATTTTTTCTTTATTTTTTTTAAATACAGCATTATGTTCATCTATTTCAATGGCATTTTCTACAACAAATAAAGCATCTTGAAATTGATTCTTTTTAATAAATAACTTTATTAATGCCAACCAACTCTTTTCAAAAAGAGGATCTTCGTGTATAGCTTTTCTATGAAAAATTATAGCTTTTTCAGATTCGTTAATCCTTTCATTACACTTTCCAATTTTATAATAAATAAATGCTGAAGGATCTTCTAATTTTAAGGTTAAGGTATAATTATAAATAGCATCATCATACTTTTTCAGTTTTTCAAAAGTTTTTCCTTTTTCAATATAAGCTCCAACAAAAGTATCTTCTATTACTATTGCATAATCAAATGCTTTTATTGCCTCTTGATATTTTTTTTGAGCATAATATTGTTTTCCTAATTGAAACCAAGCAACTTCGCTATAGGGATTATGCTCTATATATTGAAGCAAAAAATCTTCCGCAATTCCATGCTGTTTTTGAATGTCATAACAAAAAATAAGGTTATTTAAAACTTGATCATCTTCAGCATCTATTTCTAAAACCAATCTAAAATATTTTTCAGCCTCATCATACTCTTCTTGATACATAAATTCCATGCCAATTAAAAACAAAACTTCCGCTTCATCATCAGTAAATTTTAATGCTTTTCGAAGCATTTGAATTGCTTTCTTAAATTGTAAATTCTTAGAGTACATAGTAGCTTTTAACAGAAATAATTGCTCGTGAGTAGGCTCAATATGATACAATTCATTTAACAATAAATTAGCTTCATCTGTTTTATCTTCATTAATTAAATGTTCGGCTTTCAGCAATTTCAACTCAAAAGAACTGGGATGTTGCGTTAAACCTAATTTAATTGCCTGATTGGCAAGATTATCTTTTCCAGATTCGAAATAATGATTGATAATATATATAAACTCCTCAGAATCATAGAAATAAACCTCATTAGTTTTTAACATAGATTCAAATTTATCTAAAGAATTATAGTAATCATCAGAAGAATTATCAGTCATTATTTATTGATATTAATTTGAAATAAAAATACAATTTCAATTAAATTCTCTGTATAAAATTGAAAAATCTTTTTAACAAATTAATTAACAGAAAAATGTTACATTTGTAAAATCAACTATTTGAAAGCAATTATGGGTCATAAAATCCTTATTAACTCATCAGAAATTCAAATAATTTTACATCGATTAGCTTGTCAATTAATTGAAAATCACCCAAATTTAGAAAATACAGTTTTAATTGGTTTACAACCAAGAGGCGTTTTATTTGCCGATAGATTAATTTCAATTTTAAAAAGTGACTATCAATTAAAAGATATTTCATATGGTCAACTCGATATTACTTTTTATAGAGATGATTTTAGACGAAGCGAAAAACCTTTAGAAGCGAATAAAACAACCATCAATTTTGTTGTTGAAAATAAAAATGTGGTTTTTATGGATGATGTATTATTTTCTGGAAGAAGTATTAGAGCTGCTTTAACAGCTATTCAATCATTTGGTCGCCCAAAAACAATCGAATTAATGGTTTTAATTGATAGACGATTTAGTAGAGAATTACCTATACAACCTGATTATAGTGGCAGACAAGTTGACGTTATCAATCAAGAAAAAGTAAAGATTTTTTGGAAAGAAAGAGATGAACAAGATATTGTTTATATAACTAATATTACTTAAAATGAATTCATTAAGCGTACCTCATTTATTAGGAATTAAAGACCTCAACAAAAATGATATCGAACTTATTTTTAAAACCGCTACCCATTTTAAGGAAATAATTAATAGACCCATTAAAAAAGTTCCTTCCCTAAGAGATATAACTATTGCCAATTTATTTTTTGAAAATAGCACCAGAACTAAATTATCTTTTGAATTAGCAGAAAAAAGATTATCTGCTGACATTATTAATTTTTCTGCAAGTCAATCATCCGTTTCTAAAGGAGAAACATTAATTGATACCGCCAACAATATCCTTTCTATGAAAGTTGATATGATTGTAATGCGACATCCAAATGTTGGTGCCAGTGTGTTTTTATCAAAAAATGTTAAAGCAACTATTATAAACGCCGGAGATGGAACGCATGAACATCCGACACAAGCATTATTAGATTCCTATACAATTCAAGAAAATCTTGGCGAAGTTGTTGGTAAAAAAGTGGTTATTGTTGGAGATATACTACATTCTAGAGTCGCTTTATCAAATATTTTTGCGCTTAAATTACAAGGTGCCCAAGTAAAAGTTTGTGGCCCATTAACACTCATTCCCAAATATATTACAAGTTTAGGTGTAACGGTTGAAACTGACATAAAAAAAGCACTGCAATGGTGTGATGTAGCCAATGTTTTAAGAGTACAACATGAACGAATGGATATCAACTATTTCCCATCGATACGAGAATACACACAACTTTTTGGAATCAATAAAAAGATGCTGGATAATTTAGATAAAAAAATTGTTTTAATGCATCCCGGACCTATTAATAGAGGCGTAGAAATTACAAGTGATGTTGCTGATTCTGAACACTCTGTAATTTTAAATCAAGTAGAAAACGGAGTTGCCATTAGAATGGCAGTAATTTATTTATTAGCAGAAAAAATTCAACATAAATAATGAAAGTTATAAGAAAAAAATTATATACTTATATTGAATCTGATGAAAACTCATTTGATTTATTTTTTAAAAATTTCGAAGAAAATTATCAGGAATTTCAAAATGAACATCTTATCATAAATATTTCTAAAAAATTTAACATAGAATTAGAAGAATTATTTGTATTTTTGAGTGTATCAGAAAATCATCAAAACAAGAAACTTTCTTTTATTTTGATTGTAAATGGAATAGATTTTGATGAGTTACCTGATGAATTAATTGTTGCTCCAACCCTAACTGAAGCAAAAGATATTCTTGAAATGGAAGCTATTGAACGTGATTTAGGATTTTAAAACATTTGCTTATTGATGAAAAAAATACTCTTTATTATTATCTTTTTAACAACAACTTTTGTTTTTGGTTTAACTAATTTAACTACAATAAAATTAGAAAGTAGGAGTATTACATCAACTCAAATACCACCAACAATTACAGAAATAATTGCTTCTCCAAATCCGTTTAGTGTTAAAACTACTATATTTTTTATTTCTAATAAAGATCAAGAAGTAACGTTTACGGTTAAAAACCTATTAGGAAAAACTGTCTTTTCTGACAAATTAAATACCCAAAAAGGTGAAAATCAATTTGATTTCTACAAAAACGACTTAAATCCAGGTATGTATTTGTATTCTTTACAAACAAGTAGCGAAATAATCTCTAAAAGATTAGTTATTAAATGAGTTTAAAACTCACTATTTTAGGTTGTCATTCTGCTACACCCCGCACTTTTGCACATCCAACAGCTCAATTTTTAACTATTAAAAATCATTCTTTTTTAATTGATTGTGGAGAAGGAACTCAGGTTCAGCTAAGAACTTACAAAGTTAAATTTTCAAAAATAAATCACCTATTTATTTCACATCTACATGGAGATCATTTTTTTGGTTTGGTAGGTTTATTAGCTACTTTTAATCTGTATAATAGAGAAAATGAACTTCATGTTTATGGACCGAAGGGAATTAAGGAAATTGTAACTTTACAATTTAAATTATCAAATTCTTGGACTAAGTATCCACTTCTATTTCATGAGCTGGAAAGTAAAAAAAGCGAATTAATTTTTGAAGATGATAAAATAACAGTTGATACAATTCCTTTAAAACATAGAATATATACCAACGGATTTCTATTTAAAGAAAAAGTTCCAGAAGAATCACACTTAAATATGGCAGAAATTGCTAAATATCCTGAAATAGAAGTTTGCCATTATCACCACATCAAAAAAGGAAAAGATTTTAAATTATCTAATGGTAAGATTCTAAAAAATGAATTACTCACGATTCCTTGTGAAAAACCATTGAGTT
>JAMPYA010000182.1 GCA_023700885.1 Flavobacteriaceae bacterium | reverse complement strand
TGAAAAAAACAGCTTGGTTTGCTACGCAATACAAAAGATGTCGGGTTACTTTATTTGTCGAATTGTCGAATTGTTTAACTTTTGAATTGGCTTCAACAAAAATCAATTTATTACCCCAACCCTAAAGGGTGAAATTGATTTAATAACGATTATAGGTTTTTTGATTTTTTTTCCTGATACTAGATACTAGATACAATTCACGACTCACGTCTCACATCTCACTTAATTGGCTGTACGCTTTAGGCTATAGGCTTTAGTTAAAATACTGGAAACTGCTACTGCAAACTGAATACTTTTTCATGTCTTTGCGAGGCTTTGTAAAAGTTGTGGCAATCTCATTCATTTTAGGCAGATTACTTCGTCGCATTCGCTCCTACCATTGACGTTTCTGTTTAATTATATGATTAACAAGTATTTAATGAGCTTAAAAAACACACCCCTTACCCCTCTCAAGAGGGGAATTATAAGTACTTACAAATCACATATGTCATTTTATATTGCTTTTTTTAGTATAAAAATTATTCCTCGTAATGACAGTTTTTTTTCTATGTTCTTTTCCCTTTTAATATGCAATAACCTACTATTATGTTGCAGTTATGTTGCCTTTATCCTGCAAATATCTCATACTTATCTTACCTAAAATTATTTTGCTCATTAGTAAATTAGGGAACTGTTTTTTGAATTGTTTTTATATTTATATTAGCAGTTATGAAAATTGTTTTGGAAAAAATTAAGGTTCATGGTGCCTTTAAAATTGGTATTCGGTTTCCGTATAATTTTGCGGCTAAAGAGTATTTAAAACAACTTCAAGGTGTTTATTGGAGCAACACTGTGAAAACTTTTTATATTGAGTATTCTAAAGATCATTTTAAACAACTGTATGAACACTTGCGCGCAAAGGAATGGTTGGTAGATTACTCTCAATTGAGGTTTGATGAAGAAGTTCCTGCATCTGAAAAGTTTCACTTAAAAATCCCTGAAAAAGTTACCCATCACCAACAATTAATTGAATCATTTGGTCATTGGATGCGTCAGAAAAGGTATAGTGAATCTACCATTAAAACATATAGTTCTATGCTCGATTTATTTTTTAGGTATTACACCACTAAAAAAATTGAGGATATTACAGAAACGGATATCGTATTATTTAATCAGCATTATATCCTTAGAAATAATTACTCGGCTACTTTTCAGAACCAATTGGTTAATGCTATTAAATTATTTTATCAGAAATATAACAATACCCATTTACGCCTAGATAAATTAGAACGTCCCAAGAAGTCTAAAAAATTACCTGAAGTTATGAGTATGGAAGAAGTAGCTGCTTTGTTAAATACCTTAAAAAATTTAAAACATAAAACTTTGTTGAGTTTGATTTATGCCGGTGGATTGCGTATTGGAGAGGCATTGAGCTTGAAATTAACTGATATAGATTCTAAACGATTGATGTTACATTTAAAAAATGCGAAAGGTAAAAAGGATCGTTATGTGCCTTTAAGTTTAAAAATATTGGATTTGATTCGCTCCTATTACATTGCTTATAAACCCAAAAATTATTTATTTGAAGGAGCAAATGGCGGTATGTATGACCCCAGCAGCGCGCGTGCTGTTTTTCATAAGGCTGTTGAAAGTGCTAAAATACATAAAAATGTTACTTTACATACGCTGCGTCACAGTTACGCTACGCATTTGTTAGAAAGTGGTACAGATATCAGATTGATTCAAGAATTATTGGGACATAACGACCCAAAAACTACCATGATTTACACGCATGTTAGTACCACTAGTTTACAAAAAATTGAAAATCCGTTTGATAAGTTAAAAATCATATAAAATAGCAACTATTTGGGGATTCTAATTTTATAGGTTATTAAATTTTATTTTAACCGCATTAATTGATCAATTTCACCGTATAAATTAAACAATTTTACTGCATCAATTGAATGATTTCACCGCACAAAATTATATTTTATAAGTTTTTAAATTAAAGGTATATTTTTAAATAGCTTAGAAGCGTTACTTGATTGTTATATGTGGTTTAAAAAGCTCTATTTTTTAAGGTTGTTTATATTGATTCTAAATTAACTATTGCTATTTGTTAATTATATAAATATGTATATTTTCGCTTACCCTCAAAATGAAATTGAACTACTTCTAAAACTTTCTTAGAACAAGAAAGGTTATTACTTTTTATTTTTCTGATATTGTTAATAATTGATAAAAAGCAGCACATACTTTTAATACGTTGAAAATATGTTAATGATTTTTAGATTTTGATAACAATTATATAATAAATATTATTATATTCGTTTTTCAAAGTTACCACGATGTGACTGAGGGCGGCGAAGCCGTTTAATAAAAGGAAAAATAATAATAAATAAAAAGGGACAAAAACTCCGTTTACACACCCTAAAAGGATGCTTAAGAGGGATTTTTGTTTGTATATAAACAAGTTAGGGTGCATTTAATAAATATCAGCTTCGGAAGCATCAAATCCGCAACTCGTACATTCTATTCCATCAAATTCAGCCCCACAGAAACATTTATTAACAAGCTGTTTGGAAACTTTATCGTTCTTTATATCATCCAAGTTAGAATAAAATTGAACCCGATACTTTAATTTGTCGTACATTACTGAGTTGATTATATTATCCCTCTTTGCATCGTCTAAAAATTTTACTAACAATTCTATTGATTTCATAATATTTGAATAAAAACGCCACCCTAACAATGTATATAACAAATTGGGGGTGTCGTTCCAACTTGCAATATTTGTGCTGTTAATTTACTTTTTCGTGGCTCGATAGGGTAGCACATTTAATCCCCAACTTGCCATATACTTAACGTTAACGGCAATACCTCAACCACATCAATGAACTATGTTCATTGATTCGTAATGAGTTACGCAAAAAGAAACACCGCTTTGCTATGTTTCTCCCTTTTTTGCGAATTGCCGTTAACGCCCCGCGTGTATCAAAAAAAATAACCCTTGCAATTGCTTTGCAATTGTCTAAAGTTTTAAAAAAATGTTTGTTAAATTCCATATATATAAATTAAAAGATAATTACTTAAGTATTGGTAAATTTAATATGAAAGATATTCATGATTTTAAAATTGTTGGTATTGTTAAATATTTTAAATATAAAAAACAAGGATGGAATTTAAATTGTATTGAATATTTATTAATTTCAAATTTAATTCACCGATGGCGATTATTAAACACGACAAATAAAATAAGTATAATAGCTATTGCGGTTGCGGTACTCATATTTTTTATTGATAAATGTTTTTTATAATTTAAGATTTGTAATAACTGATGAAATTTATATTTAATATTTAAGGTACAGCCGTTAACAGCGTGTATATACATTTTTCGCAAGGCTCAAATTGTGGGTTATTTTCTTTGATAGCTTTCTTAAGGCTCTCTGTCTTATGAAAACAAGTTTTCAACGCCACCGCCTTGCGAAAACTATACATACACGCGGGGCGTTGGGCGTAATGCCAGTGAGATTGAATGACATACATAAATTGAAAAAAAACAACTACTTTTTTTGTATATTGCAACATAATTTGACAGTTAAAAAATGAATTTAAAACAAACAATAAGCATTAATGATTTTGATGTTAAAAACTATCAAATAAAGCTTGTTGAACCATACGACAAAGCTTTGATTACACATTATTTACATAATTATCGTAATGGAGTTTCAAAGCATTATAAAAAAAATGCAGAAAAAGTTTTAAATAATTTTCTTGAATACAAACAAGTTGAAGAGCAAGTAAATATTGTTGCTGAAGAAGCTTTGCAACAACTACTTTTTGAAGTTGAAAACGTTCCGTTTCCAACTCCTGAAAATTACACTTTTAAATTTATTGACCTATTTGCAGGAATTGGCGGTTTTAGATTGGCAATGCAAAATGTTGGCGGAAAGTGTGTGTTTACAAGTGAATGGGAAACAAGTGCCCAAAAAACTTACAGAGAAAATTTTGGAGAAATTCCATTTGGCGACATAACAAAAGAACGTGTTAAAAATTATATTCCACAAAAATTTGACATTTTATGTGCAGG
>JAMPYA010000181.1 GCA_023700885.1 Flavobacteriaceae bacterium | reverse complement strand
TATAATTTTTACAGGAACTCCGGCAGGCGTTGGAAAAGTTGCATCCAAAGATGAACTAATTGGTATTTTAGAAGATAAAGAAGCATTTAAAATTGGTGTAAAATAGTTTAATAAGGATGTTAGCTGAAATTATTACCATTGGCGACGAGATTTTAATTGGGCAAATTACGGATACCAATTCGCAGTGGATGGCAGTAGCGCTTAATAAAATTGGAATTGATGTTTATCAAATCACCTCTATTTCTGATGAAAAAAATCATATTCTTTCGGCTATAAAAGAAGCGTCAAATAGAGTTGATATTATTATAATTACAGGAGGCTTAGGTCCAACTAATGACGATATCACTAAAGAAACATTGACTTATTACTTTGATGATTATTTGATTTTAAATGTAGAAGTTGAAAATCAAATCAAAGAAATGTTTCAAAAAATTAATTATCCATTTACAGAGTTAAATAGACAACAAGCTTTTGTGCCCTCAAAATGTGCTGTTTTAAAAAATGATTTTGGTACTGCTCCTGGAATGTGGTTTAATCAAAATAAAAAAATAATTATTGCCTTACCCGGTGTCCCAATCGAAATGAAAGGATTGATGACTAACTCAGTACTTCCAAAACTTCAAAAAGAATTTGATTTACCCTTTATCATCCATAGAACAATTAGTACCTACGGAATGGGAGAAAGTATGTTGGCAGAGTTATTAAAAGATTGGGAAAATCAATTACCCAATTTTATTAAACTCGCTTATTTGCCAAATTTTGGAAAAGTCAGATTGCGATTAACCGCAAAAGGAACTGATTATCAAAAACTTTTTAATGAGGTTGAAAAACAAGTAAATATATTAATCCCAATTATTAAGCATATTTATGTTGGTGATGATATTGATTCTATTGAAGAGGAAATAACAAGTTATTTTATCAATAATCAATTAACTTTATCTGTGGCAGAAAGTGTTACGGGAGGAAATATTGCTAGAATGATTACGGAAATTCCGGGTGCATCAAAATATTTTAAAGGAAGTGTAGTAGTTTATTCTAAAGAATCTAAAGAGAATTTCTTAAAAATAAATGCAAATTTAATTGAAAAATATACAACGGTAAGCAAAGAAATTGCAAAGGAAATGGCGTTGGGTATTCAAAGGTTGTTGAAAACTGATTTTGCAATTGCAACTACTGGAAATGCCGGACCAACAACAGAATTAAACACAAATGATGCAGGTCAAGTTTTTATTGCTATTGCAACACCAAATAAAGTAATTGTTGAAGAATTTAACTTTGGAAATTCACGTGAAAAAGTTATTCAAAGGGCTTCAAATAAAGCATTTGAATTACTAAGAAAAGAATTTTTAAAAAACAATTAAAATTGTTTGTGAGTTTTTTAAAATATTCGTTAATTTGCACCTCGATTTAAGAGAATAATAAAACTGTTTTAGAAGATGTCTAGAGTTTGTGAACTTACAGGTAAAAAAGCAATGGTTGGGAATAACGTTTCTCACGCGGTAAATAGAACTAAAAGAAGGTTCGATGTTAATTTAATGAAAAAACGTTTTTATATTCCAGAGGAAGATAAATGGGTTACATTAAAAGTTTCAGCTAATGCTTTGAAAACGATTAATAAAAACGGAATCAGCGCGGTTCTAAAAGAAGCAAAAGAGAAAGGTTATTTAAAATAACATTGCATTAAAAGCATTAAGAAATGGCAAAGAAGAGCAAAGGAAATAGAATTCAGGTAATATTAGAGTGCACAGAGCATAAAACTTCTGGTGTTGCAGGAACATCAAGATATGTTACCAAAAAGAATAAAAAGAATACACCTGATAGAATGGAGTTGAAAAAATTCAATCCAATTCTAAAGAAAGTAACTGTTCACAAAGAAATTAAATAATTTAGGTCATGGCAAAGAAAGTAGTAGCAACCTTACAGACAAGCTCAAAGAGATTATCTAAAGCTATCAAAATGGTAAGATCTCCTAAAACAGGTGCTTATACATTTGTAGAAGAGATTATGGTTCCTGAAAAAGTTGACGGTTTTTTAGCAAAAAAATAAGTTACTTTTATTAAAAATATTCAAAGCTACTTTCAAAAAAGAAAGTAGCTTTTCTTTTTTATATTTGTATCAACTGAAATAACATAAAAAATATGAGTTTATTTAAAAATATATTTTCAAAAGAAAAAAAAGAAACCTTAGATAAAGGATTAGAAAAAACTAAAACTTCTTTTTTTGGTAAAATTAGCAAGATTGTTGCCGGAAAATCTACCGTTGATGATGATGTTTTAGATGAATTAGAAGGCGTTTTAATTGCTTCGGATGTGGGTGTTAATACAACTTTAAAAATTATTGAAAGAATTCAGGCTAGAGTTCAAAAGGATAAATATCTAGGTACAAATGAATTAAACCAGCTTCTAAGAGAAGAAATAGCCGCTTTGCTTTCAGAATCGAATACCAAAGATGAAATTGATTTTTCAGTGCCTAGTAATGTAAAACCTTATGTTATTATGGTAGTTGGTGTTAATGGTGTTGGAAAAACAACTACCATTGGAAAATTAGCATCTCAATTTAAAAAAAGCGGCAAAAAGGTAATTTTAGGTGCCGCCGACACCTTTAGAGCTGCAGCCATTGATCAATTACAAGTTTGGGCTCAAAGAGTTGATATTCCTATTATAAAACAACAAATGGGAAGTGATCCAGCTTCTGTTGCTTTCGATACTTTGAACTCTGCAATGGCTCAAAATGCCGATGTTGTTATTATTGATACTGCCGGTAGACTTCATAATAAAGTTAATTTAATGAATGAATTAACTAAAATTAAAAAGGTAATGCAAAAAGTTGTTCCAGATGCACCGCATGAAGTTTTATTGGTTCTTGATGGTTCTACGGGTCAAAATGCATTTGAGCAAGCCAAACAGTTTACATTAGCTACAGAGGTAACTGCTTTGGCGGTAACTAAACTTGACGGAACTGCAAAAGGTGGAGTAGTCATCGGAATTTCAGATCAGTTTCAAATTCCGGTAAAATATATCGGTGTAGGAGAAGGTATCGATGATTTACAGATTTTTAACAAAATTGAATTTGTTGATTCTTTTTTTAAATAGTTTAAAATTTTAAGTAGTTACATAGCCTCTTATATAAAATAGATATAAGAGGTTTTTTTATATATTTAACATTGATTAATCCAATTTTTATGAAAAATATAATATACCTTATTGCTTTAATTGTTCTTTTTATATCATGTAAAACTCCCGAAAATAGCATATTTTTTAAAAAATATGATGAAAATCAATTAATAGTTAGGCAGCAAGAACATGAAATTAGGAGAATGAAATTTAAACTAATACAGTCAAAGTATCTTGATATGAATACTGTTTTTGAGTCCTTAAATAAGGATCTTGCTAGATTTTCTGAAAAGGAATACAATCAATTAAAACCATTTATATTAGAAAAGGATATTCCAACAATTCAAAAAGCAGTGAGTAACGGTACACTTTCTTATGAAAAAATTGTGTTATTTTATTTGTATCGTATTAGAAAATTTGAAAGTGATTCTTCATTATCCTTAAATTCCATTATCGCTTTAAATCCATCCATAGTTAAAGAAGCAAAAGAGAAAGATAAAAATAGACCTAAAGACGTAACACATTCTTTATATGGATTGCCTATTTTATTAAAGGATAATATCAATACGAAAGGAATGCCTACCACAGCCGGAGCTTTTATTTTAGAGCAAAATAAAGTTACGGATGATGCTTTTATTGTAAAAAAATTAAAAGAAAACGGGGCGCTTATTTTAGGTAAAGTTAATTTAAGTGAGTGGGCCTATTACTTATGCAGTGGTTGTCCCGTTGGCTATAGTGCAATGGGTGGTCAAACGTTAAATCCCTACGGAATAAGGGAGTTTGAAACCGGCGGATCAAGTTCAGGAAGTGGGGTAGCGGTTGCTGCAAATTTTGCAATTGCAGCTGTAGGTACTGAAACTTCCGGTTATATTTTATCTCCTTCAAGTAAAAATTCTGTTGTAGGATTAAAGCCAACGGTTGGTTTATTGAGTAGAAGTGGAATTGTTCCAATTTCC
>JAMPYA010000180.1 GCA_023700885.1 Flavobacteriaceae bacterium | reverse complement strand
TGGGCACTTAGAAAGATTTGTGGCTGATTATGATCGCGAAAATGGAGACAACTCTATACCAGAAATGGCAGAACCCAACGGAATTAAAATTGGTGTTATTGGCTCAGGACCTGCCGGATTAACCGTTGCTGGTGAGTTAGCAAAATTTGGTTATGATGTTACTGTTTTTGAAGCATTACATGATCTTGGCGGTGTATTAAAATATGGAATTCCAGAATTCCGCCTTCCAAAATCAATAGTTGACTTTGAAATTAACAGCATCAAACAAATGGGAGTAAAATTTGTTACCAACTTTATTGTCGGAAAAACAGCAACCATTGATGATTTAAAAAATGAAGGATTTGTAGCGTTCTTTATTGCCAGCGGTGCCGGATTGCCAAATTTCATGAATATTCCGGGTGAAAATTTCAATGGAATTCAGAGTGCAAATGAATTTCTTACTCGTGTAAATTTAATGAATGGTGGAAAACAAAATTTTGACACACAAGTTCATGCAGGAAAAAATGTGGTAATTGTTGGTGGTGGTAATACCGCAATGGACTCTGTTAGAACTGCAAAACGAATGGGCGCTGAAAGAGCCATAATTGTTTACAGACGTTCTATGGAAGAAATGCCGGCAAGAGCAGAAGAAATTAAACACGCCATTGAAGAAGAAATTGAATTTATCAACCTTACCACTCCGATTGAATATTTTGCTGATGAAAATGGAAATGTAAATAAAATGAGAGTTCAAAAAATGGGATTAGGAGAACCAGATGCTTCCGGCAGAAGACGTCCGGTGCCTATTGAAGGTTCTGAATATGATATAGATGTTGACAGTGTTGTAATTGCTGTTGGGGTATCTCCAAACCCTATTATACAACAAAGTATGCCAGAATTAGAAGTAACTAAATGGAATACCATTAAAGTTGATGAAAACATGATGACCTCAATTCCGGGACTTTTTGCCGGAGGCGATATTGTAAGAGGTGGCGCTACTGTTATTCTAGCAATGGGTGACGGAAGAAAAGCTGCTAGCGGAATTCATAAATACGCACAATCTCTAGTTTTAGCAGATTCTTTATAAAAGTTATATTTTTTACTTAACACAAAACTCGGTTAAAAATTTTAACCGGGTTTTTTATTTTAATATCATTTCAAAGCTTATTAAATCGACGGCAATCTAAAGGAAAAAGAAAATGCGGTAAATTGTTGGTTGTTAAAATAATAGTCTTTTATCTTTTGTCTATATTCTTTCGTCTGCTTAATAACTAAACTTTGTATTGTTTATCAATTTGATTTTTTATTAACGGAATTTGAATATAAAACATTAATGTTAAAAATAGAACAGCATAAAAACCAATTCTTGAAAACTTAACTTTTGAAAATATATTATGCGATAAAATACTTAAATCAATTGAATCAATCCAGCTTGTACTTTGTGTGTCGCCATTCTTTATTAAATAAACAACTAGCAATAAAAAGCTTCCAAAAATAATCATCCAACTATATTTTGAAATTAAGGGCTGATATACAATAACTGCACTTTTTTTAGTTGCCCTAACTTGTGACATTACTTTAGAAGTAAAATCAATTGAAGGTTTTTCTAAAGCAATTTCTTTCATCACTTTATCAATAAATTTTTCGATATGTTTATCTTCGTTCACTTTCATAATATTCAATTATTTCAGGTTCTAATCTTTCCTTTAAAATAGCAGTTAATTTTTTACGAGCTCTAAAAAGTTTTATTTTAACATGATTCGCTTTTATACCCATTACTTTTGATATTTCTTCTAAAGATAATTCTTCAAAATAAAATAAACTCAACAAAAAAGCATCTTCACTAGGCAACAAGTTTATACAATCTTGTATCTCTTTTTTGCGTTCTTGGTCTTCAATAATATCTAATGCGTTCTCAATTGTTTTCACTTGACGCTCTGTAAACTCATCAATTGGCAACACATGCTGTTCTCTTTTATGTTTTTTTAATCGATCTAAACAGGTGTTATAGGCAATTTTGTAAAGCCAAGTTGAAAATTTTGACTCACCATTAAATTTATGAATCGAATGATACGCTTTAATAAAAGTATCTTGAGATACTTCCTCTGCTTCTTCCCGATGTTTAACCATTCTCAATGCTAAAGTAAAAACAAAATATTTGTATCTATTAACTAAAACAGCAAACGCATTGGGGTCTCCACCAATAATTTTATCTATATAATGTTGATCGTTAATAATGGCCATTTGATGATTAAGACGTTCATTAATTGATTTGGGTTACAACAATTTTAAAAAATATTTTTCGATAAAGTGTAACCAGAATTAAACCCGTATCGTCATATGCAATGAACTCAATAAAATTAATCAAATTAAAACAAACAATTATGAATGAAGAGATTTTAATACCAATCAGTATGTTTCTTGTAATTTTTGGGATATTTTATTTATATCTATCAACAAGAAATAAAGAACGATTAGCACTTATAGAAAAAGGAGTAGATGCCAGTATTTTTATGGGTGGCGTAAGAAAAGAATCACCTTCTAGAAAGGTCTTTATTTTAAACTTTGCACTTTTACTAATGGGCATAGGAGTAGGTGTTTTTATAGCTTTATTACTATCAACTTATACCACTTTGGATGAAGATGCGCTTTATCCGGCAACCATATTTACTATGGCGGGTATTAGCTTGTTTATTGGTTATAACATGACAAAGAATTTAGAATAATAATTGTTCTAAATTTGTTTCTCTAAATTAGATCCTAAAAGCCATCTACTGTTCACCCAATAGTTTGAGCAATTTTAGATAAAATTTTTACCTTACTGAGCTCGATGTTCTATCGAGCTCAGTCTTTTTAAATTTAGTTTATTAGTTTATTTTTTAGCTTATAAAATTTAAATTTTCAGATGTTCTTCTTATATTGTGAAAGCATCTATTTTTTACCAATTTACTTTAAACTAACTATAAAAAACAGCAACAATGATCCTTTTTAATCCGAATAAACACGAACGATTTTATCCCGATCAGGAATCGAGAGAAATCATGCAAAAAACCATTCAATTCTTTGAAAATAAAGGCTTAAAAAGCCTTAAAAAAGATGACCACGAGCGTACTTGGTATCGTGATTTTTTAGATTTTATCGCCAAAGAGCAAATTTTCTACAAACTCTTAACTCCATCTAAAGAAAGTAATGGAAAAACCCGTTGGGATATGTGGAGAATTCAACAATTTAATGAAATACTAGGTTTTTACGGACTTCCTTATTGGTACACTTGGCAAGTAACTATTCTTGGATTAGGTCCTATTTGGATGTCTGACAACAAAGCTGCCAAAGTAAAAGCTGTTAAACTGCTAGAAGAAGGTGCTATTTTCGCTTTCGGATTATCAGAAAAAGAACACGGAGCTGATGTATATTCTACCAGCATGAAACTGACAGTTCAAGCAGATGGAACCTACCTCGCCAACGGTTCAAAATACTATATTGGTAATGCTAATGAAGCTGAAATGGTTTCTACATTTGCAAAAGTTGAAGGTACTGATGAATATGTCTTTTTTGTTGCCAATTGTAATCATCCAAATTATAAATTGATAAAAAACACTGTAAACAGTCAAAATTATGTAGGCGAATACGAGTTGAGAGATTATCCAATTACAGAAGTTGATATTTTAGAGCACGGACCAAAAGCTTGGGATAACGCTTTAAATACCGTAAATGTTGGAAAATACAATTTAGGATGGGCCTCTATTGGAATGTGCACCCATGCTTTTTATGAAGCTATGAATCATGCCGCAAATCGCAATTTATACGGAATGTTTGTTACCGATTTTCCACATGTTAAACGCATGTTTATAGATGCTTATGCTCGTTTAGTTGCAATGAAATTATATGCAAGTCGCACCGCAGATTATATGCGATCTGCTTCACTAGAAGATCGTCGTTACTTACTTTTTGATCCAATTATGAAGATGAAAGTGACCACTCAGGGAGAAGAGGTCATCAATTTACTTTGGGATGTTATCGCCGCTAAAGGTTTTGAAAAAGAAACTTTTTTCGAAATGGCAACTCGTGATATTCGTGCTTTACCAAAACTTGAAGGTACTGTACATG
>JAMPYA010000179.1 GCA_023700885.1 Flavobacteriaceae bacterium | reverse complement strand
GACCAAATGTGAGTTTATTGAAAATATCGGCGGTAATACTTTCAGAACTGAAATCGGATATTCCGTATTCATTGTTGTCATTTCTGTTAATGGTTTTAAAAGCAACGTTTCCTTTTAATATTCCTTCTTTAAATTTAAAAATAGGACTTAGCGCAAACATCGATTCTTTATTTTTATATTGATTGATTTCAGAATCGGTAAAGGCAAAATCATAATCGTGTTTTATATTTCTGATGGTTCCGGTTCCACTTATTGAAAATTGATTAGAAAAAGTGTATCCTACTTTAGCTAATAAATTAGTTTGTAAAAAGGGATCAGTTTCTAAAGCTTCATTAGTTAGTGTTGATGCTTCTGAAATACCTTCGGAATAGGAGTTTGAAAAAGAAAAAAGATAAGATGTCTTATTACTAGATCCACTAATATCTACATATTGTTTATAGGTATTGATATCATAATTACTTTTATAACTTGAACTATTTGTACCCATACTAAACAATGCATTTCCTTTAAAATTTTCTTTCGTAGCTTTTTTTAATGTAATGTTTACCACACCAGCTGCAGCGCCACTACCATATAAAGTACTGGCAGCGCCTTTCATAATTTCAATCGATTCAACTTGTTGAAGTGCCAAAAGATTTAAATCATATGAAAAATTAATCCCTGAAGGATCAGAAACCGGAATTCCGTCAATTAAGATTAATAACTGATGACTTCTTCCACCTCTTACATAATAACCTAAATTTTTACCAGCATTATTATTGGTTCCGTTAATTTCAAAACCAGTAATTTGATTTAATAAAACTGCCACCGATTGAAATGGCATTTTTTCAATGGTTTCTTTAGTAATTGTAACAACAGTTTTTCCAATGTTTTCTTTTTTTACCGGAAATTTAGTGGCAATTACAACGACTTCATCAAGAGGGTCTACAATTTCTGCTGGAGTGTCTTGTGAATAGAAATTACTTGTTGCAAAAATAAATACCGCAACAAATGTTTTAAAAATTAAATTTTTCATCAATCTTATTTTTTTATTGATGTTAATAAATGTATCAGGTGAAATAAAGTACAGAATATCCGTACCCAAACCTTTCTCCCGAAAGTTTGAACTACTCTGATTGTGGCAGGTCTCCTGGCTTATCGATTTGTTACAACCTTCCCATTCTATAGAACAGTGGTATTGAGAAAGTAACAAATTTTTGATCGATTTACAGTTGCGGGAACAGCCTCAGTATTACACTGAATTCCCTTTTAATTCACGCTGTTAAACAGCTTTGAAACCAAAATCGTTTCAAATATAATATATTTAAATCATTAAATGATTTTAATTGCTTTTTTATATATTCGTACAATCAATAAAAATAAGTTGAAAATATTTAACCAACTGTTTATCATTTAATTAAGTTTTATTATGAGAATTGAATCGGATATAAAATTGGGATTTAAAGATGTAATGATACGTCCTAAACGATCTACTTTAAACTCACGGGCTAAAGTTTCTTTACTGCGTAAATTTCAATTTTTACACACCAAAACAACTTGGGAAGGCGTTCCTATTATTGCGGCCAATATGGATATGGTTGGTACTTTTGAAATGGCTAAAAAATTATCCGAATTTAAGATTATTACAGCATTACATAAACATTATACACTTGAAGAGTGGCAGCTATTTATGACTTCATCAAATGAATCTTTGGTAAATTATATTGCTGTTAGTACCGGTATTGGTAAAAAAGACGAGGAAAAATTAGGGAAAATCATTAAAGCATTTCCAAATCTTCAATTTATATGTATTGATGTGGCTAATGGCTATGCCGAACATTTTGTCGATTTTGTAAAACGTACCAGAAATAAATATGCTGATAAAGTAATTATTGCAGGTAATGTTGTAACAGGTGAAATGGTAGAAGAATTATTATTGTCTGGTGCTGATATTGTAAAAGTTGGAATCGGGCCGGGTTCAGTTTGTACTACCCGAGTTAAAACAGGGGTTGGATACCCACAACTTTCTGCTATTATTGAATGTGCCGATGCTGCTCACGGTTTAGGTGGACAAATCATTTCTGATGGTGGTTGTACCGTTCCGGGAGATGTAGCAAAAGCTTTTGGTGGTGGTGCCGATTTTGTGATGTTAGGGGGTATGTTCTCTGGTCATGAAGAAAGTGGCGGAGAAATCATTGAAGAAAATGGTAAAAAATACAAACAATTTTACGGGATGAGTTCAGAAACTGCCATGAAAAAACATGTGGGAGGGATTGCTGAATATAGAGCATCAGAAGGTAAAACAGTAAAGGTTCCTTTTAAAGGAAAAGTAGAAAATACCGTACAAGACATTCTAGGCGGAATTCGATCTACCTGTACTTATGTGGGTGCTTCCCATTTAAAAGAATTGACAAAAAGAACCACTTTTATAAGAGTTCAAGAGCAACACAATGAAATTTATACAGACTAATTTTATAGCCGTTTTATAACGGCTATTTTTTTAACCTTTCAATACATGTTACAGTTTTTAAAATATTTTCTGATTATAATTTTTATTACGAGTTGTCAATCTAATGCCAATAAAGCAAAAGATTTAGCTGAAAATACGCTTCCTTCATCTTCAAAATATGCTAAAAATTTCCAAATAATTCCTTTTAATGATTATCAAAAGGTAATTATTAGCAATCCTATTCATCAAAGTAATTTAGAATATTATTTAGTTGATGTTAAAAAAGAAATTCCGAAAGAAATTGCCCATCAAAAAATAATTAGAACTCCCATAAACAAAATTGTTGTTAGCAGTACTACGCATATTGCCATGTTAGAATTGTTAGGGGTAGAAAATTCCTTAATAGGATTTCCGCAAACTTATTTTGTTTCTTCTGAAAAAACAAGAGCAAGAATTAATCGTGGACAGGTAAAAGAATTAGGTAATGTTCAACAATTAAATACCGAAATCTTATTGACTATAAAGCCTGATTTAATTATGTCATTTGAAATAACCGGTTCAAATAAGACGATGCAAGAGCTTGATAAGAAAGGATTTAACATATTAGTTAATACAGATTGGTTAGAAGAAACTCCACTTGGGAGAACGGAGTGGATTAAGTTATACGGTGCTTTATTTAATCAGGAAAAAAAAGCAGATAGTTTATTTAATTCCATCGAAAATAATTATTTAGAAGCGGTTAAATTAGCTCAAAAAGCTACAACAAAACCTGCCATCTTATCAGGTATTGTGTTTAATGATGTTTGGAATTTACCGGCTGGTGAAAGTATGGAAGCCCAATTTCTAAGAGATGCGAATGCGGATTATTTGTGGACTAATACAGAAGGAAATGGAAGTTTATCTTTAAGTATTGAAGCTGTTTTAAATAAAGCTAAAAATGCTGATATTTGGATTAGTCCGGGTATTTATACCTCTGTAGAAGATTTGACAAACAGCAACAGTATGTACAAGCATTTTAAGGCGCTTCAAATTAAGCAAGTCTATTCTTATGCGCATCTAAAAGGAGCAACGGGCGGATATTTATATTTTGAAACAGCTCCCACCCGACCCGATTTGGTATTAAAAGACCTTATAAAAATAGCGCACCCAGAGTTGATGCGCCATTATCAATTTACTTATTATCAATTGCTGAAGTAACAGAAGTTATTTTTTTATTGCCTTTAAAACCTTATCCGGAGTAATAGGCATTTGGTTAACTCTTGCTCCTGAAGCGTGAAAAACAGCGTTGGCAATGGCTCCTCCAACACAAATAATTGCAGGTTCTCCTCCGCCTTGAGGTGGTGCATCCATATCATCTATAAATACCGCTTCAATAGGTGGAGTAACAGCAAAACGGGTAATTTCATAATGATGGAAATTATTAGTTTTTATTTCTCCTCCATTAAACTGTATCTCTTCATAAAGTGCATAACCCAGCCCCATTGTAATACCTCCAATTGTCTGAACTGTTACACCATGCGGATTGACAACTTGTCCCATATCTTGTGCACAAACAATTCGTAAAGGCTTCACAATACCTGTTAATGGATTTACCTCTACTTCAGCTATGATTGCTACATAAGTACCGGCATCATAGCCCAAAGCAATACCACATCCTTTATTG
>JAMPYA010000178.1 GCA_023700885.1 Flavobacteriaceae bacterium | reverse complement strand
TAAAAATATATCATTAATTGCTGTTGATGATTTTGAAGCAGTTTCAGGAAAAGGAGTTGTAGGAACTGTTAATTCCAAAAAAATTGCATTGGGAAACAAAAAGTTGATGGAACAAATTAATGCAACAATATCACAAGAAATTGATCTTAAAGTCATTGCTGAACAAAAACTAGGAAAAACGGTATCCTATATTTCAGTTGATCAACAACTAAGTGGTTACGTTTGTATTACAGATGCCATTAAAAAAACTAGCAAAGAAGCCATCGTTTTATTGCAACAACAAGGTATTGAAGTAATCATGTTAA
Source organism: Flavobacteriaceae bacterium (assembly GCA_023700885.1). Classification (GTDB taxonomy): domain Bacteria; phylum Bacteroidota; class Bacteroidia; order Flavobacteriales; family Flavobacteriaceae; genus JAGXRT01. The sequence goes on along the minus strand of JAMPYA010000178.1, from coordinate 3,792 downwards.
CGGGCGATAATGACAATACTGCTAAAGCTGTTGCTGAAGAATTAAATTTATCATCTTATAAAGCTGAGTGTTTACCAGAGGATAAGTTAAATTTTATTAAAGCACTTCAAAAAGAGGGTAAAGTTGTAGCTATGGCGGGTGACGGAATTAATGATGCGCCCGCTCTAGCTCAAGCTAATATCGGAATTGCCATGGGAACCGGAACGGATGTAGCTATTGAAAGTTCAGAAGTTACTTTAGTAAAAGGTGATTTATTAGGAATTGTAAAAGCTAAAAATTTAAGCACTCATGTGATGCGCAATATCAAACAAAACCTGTTTTTTGCTTTTATTTACAATGTGTTGGGAATTCCTATTGCTGCTGGACTTCTATTCCCATTTTTTGGAATCCTACTTTCTCCTATGATAGCAGCGGCAGCAATGAGTTTTAGTTCGGTTTCCGTAATTGCTAATTCATTGCGGTTAAAAAATATTTCTTTAGATTAATATCGATATTTTATTTTTTCGTTGATTAAAATTATTGGTTTTTCATCTGAAATGAATTCTAAAACTAAAATCAACAACATTACATAAATTAATTAAGATATATTTCAATAAAATGTGTTTGATACATAATAAAACGTAATTTATTTTTATATTAGCATCATCCCAAAGAAGCACAAAATTTATCGATTGATTATAATAGTGCATCTTATAAAAGTGTTATTATGATGTATTATTAGGTAAATCATGAAGAATATTGAATTAAAATTATTACTAATTGTATTATTAGTTTCAATTTTAGGATTGATTGGATGGAGTTTTGATTGGATGTTTCTAACAAATGTGTCTAAATCATTTATTCCAATGGCGCCACTAACTTCTATATTGTTTCTATTTAGTGGCACTGCTTATATACTGTTTCTGAAAAAAGCCAGTTCAAGGACTGCCATAATGGTAGCTAATTTTTTAACCTACTTTACGCTAATTCTTTTAACCATTGTTTTAGTTGATACTTTTTTAAAATTAAACTGGAATATTGAAAACATATTTATTAAAAATCCTGAATTATTTGAAGGTAAACGTATTGGAAGAATCTCAAAAATATCGATTATTCTATTTTATCTTTTAAACATCTCCTTTTTATTGACTCCTAAATTAAGTCAAAACAATTATAAAAATTTATATGGATTTCTTACTTCAATTATTTTTTATGCCACCTCTATTTTTTTAATTGGATTTATAGAAAATTTGCCTGTTTTATATGATAAAAATATAATCCCGATAGCACTTAACACCGCTTTTTGTTTTTGGTTGATGAGTTTAGTGCAATTATTTATCATTAAGTTCCAGTTTTGGCCCTTTTATTACTTAACAGGAAATACTATCCAACACAAATTAATCAGAATCTTTTTGCCAATTTATTTTATTTTCTTCACAATTTTTGAAATTTTAACGCATCATTTTTTTACAGACCCTACCGAAATCTTTTCTACACCTATTGTTTTTGCAATCATAATTCTTCTAATTTCTGTGGTCACCATTATTATTTCAAGAAATATTGAAAAAAATTTAGAAAAAGCAAACCAAAATTTAATAGAAAGTGAAGAGCGCTATAAAAATGTAATTGAACTTTCAAGAAATTCGATAATTATACATAATAAAGGGGAGGTTATTTATCACAATCCTGCAACTGGAAAATTATTTGGAGACCATGAAACCACAAGTTTTATTGGAAGAAAATTTATAGACTTTATACATCCTGATGATATAGAAATGATTGTAAATCGGGTTTCTAAATTAGTAAAAACAGGAGAACAAACACCTTTAATCATGGAGCGGTTATTAAAAGACGATGGCTCAATAATTTATGCAGAAGTTACCTCTACCCTTATTAAACACAAAAGTAAAAATGCAATATTAACCTTTGTTAACGATGTAACCGAACGAAGAAAAACAGAGTTAGTAACCAATTTTTACCAAAATATTTCTGCTGCTTTATTAACCTCTGATAGTTTAGTTGATATGTTAAAAATTATCAGATTTGAATTGAGTAAAATAATGAGAACCGACAATTTTTATATCGCATTTTACAACGAAGAAACCGACATGTTAAAAGCAGACATAGAAGTTGATGAAATTGATGAAATTGATGAGTGGAAAGCATCAGGTTCACTTACCGGTTATTTAATGCAACAACAAGTTTCCATGCTCTTTTCTAAAAGTGAAATTCTTAAATTAAATGAAATACTTAAATTTGACTTAGTGGGTACTTTACCCGAATGTTGGTTAGGAGTTCCTTTAATTGAAAATGACAAACCTATTGGCGCATTAGTAGTTCAAAGTTATAACAACCCAAAAGAATATACCAAATATCACGAATCTATTCTTCAACTCATTGCAAATCAATTAAGTGGATTTATCCGTTCCAAAGAAAATGAAAAACAAATTTTAGAAAGTGAAGAACGTTTAAATCTTTTCTTTTCGCAATCTTTAGATGGCTTCTTTTTTATGATGTTAGATGAACCAGTTGATTGGAACGAACATGTTGATAAAGAAAAAACACTTGATTATGTTTTTAAACATCATCGTGTAACTAAAGCCAATGAAGCAATTCTTAATCAATATTTAGCAACCGAAAATCAATTTATTGGCATAACTCCACAAGATTTTTTTGCACACGATATTGAAACAGGAAAACAAGTTTGGAAAGAATTATTTGACAAAGGCAAACTTCATGTAGACACTATTGAGAAAAAATTTGATGGAACTTTTATGATAATTGAAGGAGATTATATTTGTTTGTATAATTCACATAATCAAATTACTGGTCATTTCGGAATTCAAAGAGACGTAACATCTATAAGAGCAGCAGAAAAAGAACTAAAAATTGCAAAGGAAAAGGCCGAAGAAAGCGAACGCTTAAAATCGGCTTTCTTAGCTAATATGTCTCATGAAATTAGAACTCCTATGAATTCGATACTTGGCTTTTCTGATTTATTGATGAAAGGCAATCTTTCAGAAGAAAAAAAAGAAAAATACCACGAAATAGTCAACTCAAGTGGTAAACGATTAATGAACCTGATATCAGATATTATTGATGTGTCTAAAATTGACGCTCATCAACTTTCTATGCATTACACCACTTTCAATCTTAATAATTTAATAGATAATTTACACCATCAATTTAATATTTCTCCTAGGAGAAAAAGCACCTTAATCAATACGGTAAAATCATTGCCAGACGAACACAGTTTTATCCATAGTGATGAAAATCGTTTAGCACAAGTATTGTCAAACTTATTAGAAAATGCGCTAAAATTTACCAAAGATGGCATCGTTGTATTTGGCTATAAATTAGAAGGTAATTCACTGCATTTTCATGTAAAAGACTCCGGTGTTGGCATCAGTAAAACAGATCATCAACTTATTTTTGAGCGTTTTGGACAATCAGACAATGAGATCTTAACAGTTAAGGCAGGTTCTGGTTTAGGTTTGTCTATTTCAAAAGGAATTGTAGAAATTTTAGGAGGAACTATTTGGGTAGAGTCTGAGCTCAATAAAGGAGCTACGTTTCATTTTACCATACCAAATTGTTTAGTGGCTAAACAACCTGCAATTATTGAAGATAAAAACAATAGCAATGAAATGGAAACAGATTCAACTATAACAATTTTAATTGCAGAAGATGAACTTTCTAATTATTATTATTTAGAAGCTGTTTTAGAAGCGTATCAATTCAATCTTATTCATGTAGAAAATGGCCAAGAAGCTGTTGAAGCCGTAAAATTAAACAATACTATTGATCTAATTT
>JAMPYA010000019.1 GCA_023700885.1 Flavobacteriaceae bacterium | reverse complement strand
TTTAGTTGCAATTCTGTTTTCAGCAATTTTAAAACTAACTCTAAAAGCATCTGTTTTGTTAAAACTATTTGTTTCAGAAAGTTTATCACTACTGCGCAATTTCATTGCTAAAGCTTTAACTTCATTTACAATTAAAACTGAACCAACATTAACAACATTTGTTAATTCTGTGTTTTTGTTAGTTAAATCAGTATTAACAACCGTTTGTTCTTCAATTGTTTTCTTAGCTGTTACTACTTCTAAACTTAAAAATTCATTAGCTCCTTTTAATGAATCTGTTAAAAAGAAAAGACGTTTGTTTTTAGATTCTAAATCAGCAATTCGTACTTTAAATTTAGCTAACATATTACGATTAACTGAAGTTAAATTTGAAACAGAATCTCTTAATTGAATAATTTTTTCTCTTTCAGCTTTAAGTTCTTCTGTCATTGTAGTGTTTTCAGCAATAGCAGTATCGTATTTAGCAATCATGTCATTTAATTCATTCTGAATATTAGTTTTTTCAGATGTTAAATTTTCTTCAGTTGTAACATGACTTGTGTGGTTATAAAAAGTATATGCAGCCAATACTACTAGTAAAGCAGCCAATACCCAAATAATCGTTTTGTTTTGTGAATTTTTGTTATCTTCCATGATGTTTTAAAATTTTTTTTGCAAAATTACGCTTTAATTAAATTTTAACAAAACTTTAAGAATTATTTTATTCCTTATTTTTTTGTTCTATAGCTATAACGTAACAATTGCAAAAAATTGTATCATGAAAACGAGATTATAATATGAATTTTCTAAAAGAATTATTAAATGTATTCTTTCCCGATTTATGTTTAATTTGTGACAATAACCTTACTTTTAATGAAGAAACTCTTTGTACTTTTTGCCGTGTTGATTTACCTTTTACCAATTTTAGTTCAGAATCCAACAATGTTGCTGAACGAACATTTTATGGCAGAATAAAACTTGAAGCAGTTACGTCTTTATTATTTTATAGAAAAAAAGGGAAAACACAACAATTAATTCATCAGTTAAAATACAAAAATCAACAAAAAATTGGAGCATTAACTGCTTTAATGCTTGCAGAAGAGTTAAAAAACAACCCTCGATTCAATGATTTAGATGGGGTTATTATCGTACCCATGCATCCCAAAAAAGAACGCAAACGGGGTTATAACCAAGTTACGGTATTTGGAAAAACATTGGCAAAAGAACTTAAAATACCCTTTATAGAAAATATTTTGGTAAAAACATCTGCAACAACATCACAAACTTTTAAAAGTCGACTACAGCGTTTTCAAGATTTTGAAGGAAAATTTCATCTAAACAATTTAACATCATTAGAAAATAAACATATCCTTTTAGTTGATGATGTTATAACAACCGGAGCAACAATAGAATCATGTGCTATAGAATTGTTTAAAACGAAAAATATTAAAATTAGTATAGCAACAATTGCTTATACAGATTAAACTAAAAATCTATTATTTTATCTCAATAAAAAATATCGTTTCTTTGTATAAAATTCTAGACTTTAGTATGAGGCGATTATTAATATTTTTGATGATTTTATCCATCTCGCAATTATTTTTTCAAAATTGTGCTAAAAGAGGAAGACCTACCGGTGGCGCTAAAGATTCTATTGCTCCAATTGTTTTATCAATAAATCCGGCAGATAAAAGCATCAATTTTAATACCCAAAAAATCAAGTTAAAATTTGATGAATATGTTCTTTTTAAAGATATTGCAAATCAACTGGTTGTTTCTCCTCCTTTAAAAACCTTGCCGCAAATAACGCCCATTGGCGCCAGCAAAGAATTTGTGTTAACTATTAATGATACTTTAAATACAAACACTACTTATACTTTTGATTTCGGCAATAGCATTACAGATAATAATGAAGGCAATAAATTAGAGCGATTTAAATACGTTTTTTCTACCGGCAAATATTTAGATTCACTTAAATTAAAAGGCACTATTTCTGATGCTTACGAACGTAAAGCTGATAAAAACATCACTGTTTTATTATATGCAGTTACAGAAACTTTTAATGATTCTATTATTTACAAAAAAAAACCCAACTATATTGCAAGCACCTTAGATAGCACCTCATTTTCACTTGATAACTTAAAAGGAGGAAAATATTTAATGATTGCGCTTAAAGAAAAAAATAGTAATTTCATATTTGATTCAAAAAAAGATAAAATTGGATTTGTACCTCATCTAATTACCCTTCCAACGGATAGTAGTTATCATATACCAATATATAAAGAATTTGGTGCTTTTAAATCGAGTCAACCAACTGAGTTTAAAAAAGGCCAACTCATTTTCGGATTTGAAGGAAATCCGGAAAACATGAAAGTCAACCTACTTACCAAAACCCCTGAAGATTTTAAATCTCATATCAGTTTTGATAAGAAAAAAGATACTTTGTATTATTGGCATTCTCCAATAAAAGCTGATTCACTAAGTTTTGAAGTAACCAATCAAGATTTTAAAAAAAATTATTCAGTTAAAATTGGAAAAGCAAAAAAAGATTCTCTTCAAATTGGAAGTGTGGGCAGTGGTATGTTAAATTTAAGAGATCCATTTAAATTAACTTCTAACATACCTCTTGATAAAATAATACAGGCTAATTTCAAATTTGTTGAAAAAGATACTATTAAGACTTCATTTAAAACAACAATTGCTGATAACAAAGAGGAGGTTATTTTTGATTTTGAGAAAAAACAATTTACCAGCTATAAACTTAAAATACTGCCAAAATCTATATTTGATATATTAGGAAACAGCAATAAAGACACCTTAAATTATCAGTTTATTACCAGTCAAATAGAGAATTATGGAAATCTGACCATCAATTTAAATAATACAAAACCTAATACCATAGTTGAATTATTAACAGAAAACGGACAAGTAGTAGAACAAGTGTTTTTAAACGATCGAAAAAGTGTTGAGTTTAAACTGCTCCCTCCTTCAAAATATATTATCAGATTTATTGATGATAAAAACAATAATAAAAAATGGGATACGGGTAATTATTTAAAAAAGATCCAACCAGAAAATATAATCTATTATCCAAACGTTATTGAAGTGCGTGCCAATTGGGATATAATAGAATCTTTTTCATTACATTAGACTTATATTTTCGACCTAAATAAATTTGAATATTCGTAAACATATTACTTTCCTTGTTATTTCATTGATAACAATTTCTCATTATGGGCAGCCCGGAGCTTCTCATGAAATTGGATTTTTTGTAGGAGCGCCATCAATTCAAACAGATTATGGACAGCGCTATGATTTCATGAGTAATGTGGGAGGAAATATTGGTTACGGATTTGGCATTGTACATTATTATCAGTTTAGTAATTACAGAACAGAATGGTATCAGAGAACTAATTTTTTTAGAGAGCATTTTAAAATTCGTTCTGAAATATCTTTTGCTACCGCTAAATTAAATCATCATGGAAAATGGCTGGCTGATGATAATACTGGAAAATTAACCTTAATGCACGGTGCTACGAAAATTATCAATGTAGGTTCTGCGCTAGAATTTTATTACAAAGATGTGCTTGATTATAGCTTAAGATACTACAATGTTAAATTTAATCCATATGCAGGATTAGGTCTTCAGGCAAATTTTTATAAACCAGAAATTTACACTGGCTATGGTAGTGGCAATTGGAAAGTTGATGACGTGTTGTTCCCAAAATGGAGTCCGCAAAGAAACCTAAATGATAGAGTTGCAGATGATTCTAAAGGAATTACCGCTTCTGTAACTTTTAATATTGGCACTAGATATGCCATTAGTGATAATTCAGATATTTTTGTAGATACTCGCTGGCATTATTTTATGTCTAATTATATTGATGGATTAAATGCAAAAGTTGATGAGAACAAGTACAACGACTGGATGTTATTTTTTCAGATTGGTTATGTATTTTATCTAGATTAATTTATTATTTTATTTGATAAATTCTTAAATCAATTTCAAGGCTGAATCTAAATCGGCAATTAAATCATCAATATCTTCAATTCCTACACTTAGTCTGATTAATGAATCTACTAATCCGTTTTTAATTCGTTCTTCTCTAGGTATAGAAGCATGAGTCATCGAAGCTGGATGTCCGCTTAAGGATTCTACACCACCTAAAGATTCTGCTAAGGTAAAAATCTTCAAATTCTCTACTATTTTAATCGCATCTTCCAGTTTATCTCCATTAGTTGTAAAAGAAATCATTCCGCCAAAATCCCTCATTTGTTTTTTAGCAATTTCGTGATTTGGATGTGATTCAAATCCAGGCCAGTATACTTTCCCTACTTTTGGATGATTAGCCAAAAAATGCGCAACGGCCTTTCCGTTTTCACAATGACGTTGCACACGAACGTGTAAGGTTTTAATACCTCTTAAAACTAAAAAACTATCCATCGGGCCACAAACTGCTCCAGAAGCATTCTGAATAAAATACAACTTATCAGCTAATTCTTTATCTTTTACTACCAAAGCACCCATCACAACATCAGAATGACCGCCCAAATATTTGGTGGCAGAATGCATAATAATATCTGCACCTAAATCCAATGGTTGTTGTAAATAGGGCGTCGCAAAGGTGTTATCTACTGCTAATATTAAATTATTTTTCTTGGCAATTTTAGAAACTGCTTCAATATCGATAATATTCATCATTGGGTTTGTAGGCGTTTCTACCCAAATTAATTTAGTATTAGTGTTGATATATTTTTCAATTTCTGATGGATTTCCCATTCCGATAAAATGAAATTTTATGCCGTACTTTTCGAATATTTTTGTAAATATTCGAAAGGTTCCTCCATATAAATCATTGGTAGAGATAACCTCATCACCCGGATTTAACAATTTTATTACTGCATCAATAGCTGCCAAACCGGAACCAAAAGCTAATCCGTATTGACCATTTTCAATACTTGCCAACATGTTTTCTAAAGCAGAGCGTGTTGGATTTCCTGTTCTTGAATATTCAAACCCTTTATGATCACCAGGTGATTTCTGCGCATAAGTTGAAGTTTGATAAATAGGCGTCATCACGGCTCCTGTTGAAGGATCATGATGTTGGTTTCCGTGAATGGTTTTCGTATTAAATTTCATTTTTGCGTGTTTGTAATGTTTTAGCTTTTGGCTTTTAGCTTTTGGCTACTCGCTATTTGTTTGTACATCCCTAAATAGTGTTGACCGTTTTTTGTTGTTTTTTGTAAAGGTGTAAAGGTATAAAGTTGTTGAGTTATGTCCTAATTTCTCAATTCGACAGTTTAACAATTAACCCTTTAATCATTTAATCATTTAATCTTTTAATCTTTTAATCATAGAGAGTATAATTCCCAAATGTATTCCTTCGTGATAAGCCATAAATGGGATACAATTATCAATAGATGTTAATTCCAACCCCATACTGGTTTTATAATATTGAAAATTAGCAAATTTTTGTAGATTTAAATCACTTTCTAAACGCTCTAAAGTTTTTAATAACAGTTCTTTAATCTGATTTATTTCATCTAAAGAAACATTTTCTATAGCAAGTGAACCTTTTCTGTATTTATCAATTAAATCTTTATCAATATTATAGGGCAAATTAGACAAGCCATACGTTAACATTTGTTGGGTTACTATAATATGGCCAACGTTCCAAATAATATTATTTTTAAAACCTATAGGAATTTCACAAAGCTGATTTTGATTTAAATTTGCAATTAATGAAAGTATAATTTCCCGGTGATTTTTGATGATTTTCAGTTGATTTTCCATAGACATGTTTATACTAACAAATATATTATAATTTTTTTTATAATGATGTTTGTCAATATCGCTAAATGAATAACTCTAAATTACATTTTTCTTAATTATAATTTCATTCTAATTCATTTATAATAAATATTTTTTTGTTAAAACGAAGTAAACTAAAGTTTTTGTCAAAAATAATTATAAATTCAATATTTTTTATATGTTTGCTTAATAAACAATTAACTATACAATTATGAAAAAATTATTAATCTTTGTTTTTGCACTAGTTGCAACGAGCGCATCTGCTCAATATTATGTATCCGTTTCTGGCGGCGCACAAATGGGAAGTGCCGGTGTATTAATGGGTACTGAATTAAATGTAGGTAAAACACAAGCTACTAATGAATATGGTAGTTTTGGAGAAGGACTAAATGCTCAATTAAGAGCCGGATATTTTTGGAACAAGACTTTTGGAGTTGAGTTAGGATTGGGTTACTTACATGGCGCAGACCAGATAAGAGATTCTTATAAAACTACTTCAGGAGTTGTAACTGAAGTTGTTGACGCAACAGCATATGCTAGAGCTTACGGTTTAACTGCTGCATTAGTTTACAATTTTAATGACAACATCTATGGAAAATTTGGAGCTGCTGTTAAAGTTGGAGGGAAAACTGTTGCTGAATTAACAAGAACAACAACTACTCCTGTTGGTCCAATTGTTACCACTGGTGAGCAAGAGTTTAAAGGTCGTTTACCTCTAGGATTCATCGGAGCTATGGGTTACAAATACAAATTAACTGATAAACTTAATTTATTTGCTGAATTAGAATATTTAGGAATTAACGTAACCAGAGATAAAGCTGAATTTACAGCATTAACTATTGCATATCCAGCTGCTGGACCTGTTCCTGCTGGCACATGGACATTAGGAAGCGCACCTTTAGCTCATCCTGTTTTTGGGACTCTTTATGCTCCAACAACCATAGAGTATGTTGACACATTACCTGTAAACAATACTGATCCTTCAAAAGCGTTATCAGAAGTTGCTCCTTATTCATCATTTGGTCTAAACATTGGTATTACTTACACTTTTGGTAAATAATACAATACATTAATTATGTAATCTAAAAAGGCCACGCAATGCGTGGTCTTTTTTTGTTTAACCCGTTGGGTGCGATTATTAAAAACGTTAGCTCGAGTGTTTTTTGTGGAGTAAAACGGAACAAAACTTCTCGGTACGCTTTGCTACTCGAAGTGACGTGTATCGAGAACCGTTTTTAATAATTTTTCTGTTCTCGATACATTCCGATAAATCGGAACACTCGTAACTGATGAAAAATTAACATCCAAAACTAATTGCACCCAACAGGTTATTCTTATAAATTTAGAATGTATCGGTAATTATTGTCTTAATAAATTAAAATTTCCTTTAACATCAATTTTTGTTTTATTGTAAAACGATTTATTTTCTGTTTGTTAACTAAATGTTCTAGGTAAAAAAATAGTTTTGAGTAAGCTCATTTTTTAGAATTTATAGGAGTTAATTTATTTGAAAAAAAGAAAAATTTTAAAATATTCTGTTTGTAAAAATTAATTCTGTAATTTTCATCCATGGAAATAAAAAATATAATATTTGATTTTGGTGGTGTATTAATTGACTGGAATCCGCGATATATGTATCAAAAAGTATTTAATGATACTACAGAAATGGAATATTTTCTTGCCAATATTTGTACAGAAGATTGGAATTTACAACAAGATAAAGATCGATCGTTAGCAGAAGGAACCCAATTTTTAATTCAAAAATTTCCAAATCATTCTAATTTAATTAAGTTATTTTATGACCGATGGGAAGAAATGTTAAATGGTATAATTGAAGAAAATGTAAAATTAATTGCAATTTTAAAATCTGAGTATAAATTATATGGATTAACCAATTGGTCTGCTGAAACATTTCCAATTGCATTAAAAAAGTATTCTTTCCTTCAAGAATTTGAGGGAATTGTTGTTTCAGGAACAGAAAAATTGATTAAACCTGATCCGAAAATCTTTAATTTATTACTAAACAGATATCAGCTAAAAGCAGAAGAATCAGTTTTTATAGATGATAATATTAAGAATATAATCGCAGCACAAGAAATAGGATTTAAAACGATTCATATCAATGATAATATTAACTTAGAATTGGAGTTAAAAAAAATGAAAATTTTAAAATAGTACCAAAGACTTGCATTTTCTCATAACATTAAATATAAAATTCAAAAATTGTCAGCAATGAAATAGCCATGTTTGCAAAAACACAATTGCAAAGCAATCACTGAACACAGAAACAAATAAAATTTAGTGAAGTAAACTTTGATGAAAATATTTTAATCAAACTGGCGTATTCCATATGACAATTAAAATTTATAGTGAGCTTGTCAAACTAAACAAATAAAATAAAACACATATGAAAAAGTTGTTTTTTATCCTTTTTCTTTTCACAACAACTTACCCAAGTTTTTCTCAAAATTTAGAACAAGTCCGTTGGAAAACACACGCTAAAAACACTAAAATAATTAGAGATGAATTTGGTGTCCCACATATTTATGGTAAAACTGATGCGGATGCCGTTTTCGGACTACTTTATGCGCATTGTGAAGATGATTTTAATCGTATAGAGCAAAATTATATTTGGGCAATTGGAAGATTAGCTGAAATTGAAGGTGAAAAAGCTATTTATAGCGATTTAAGAGCTCAAATGTTTATGACAACAGATGAAGCTAAAGCAAATTATGAAAATAGTCCAGAATGGTTAAAGAAACTTTGTGTTGCTTTTGCTGATGGAATTAATTTTTATCTCTATAAAAATCCAAATGTAAAACCAAAGTTACTGACACATTTTGAACCATGGATGCCCATGTATTTTAGTGAAGGTTCTATTGGTGGAGATATTGAACGCATATCAACCCAAAAAATTAAAAAATTTTATGAATCAGATTCAACCATGTTGTTGAGTGCTGTTTATAAAAGTCCAATTCAACCCAATGATAATGAACCTAGAGGTTCTAACGGTATTGCTGTATCCGGAAAATTAACAGAATCAGGTAATGCTATGTTGTTAATTAATCCGCATACTTCTTTTTTCTTTAGAGGTGAAGCACATGTAGTTAGTGAAGAAGGTTTAAATGCATACGGAGCAGTAACGTGGGGGCAATTTTTTATCTATCAAGGATTTAATGAAAAAATGGGATGGATGCATACTTCTTCTTATGCGGATGTGATGGATGAATTTGTAGAGACTGTTTTTAAGGATGAAAATGGAGCGTATAAATATGTTTATGGAGAGGAGCAGAGACCTGTAAAGTCTTTTAAAGTATCTCTTAAATATGTGCAAGGAGATGAACTAAAAGAAAAAAGTTATACAATTTACAAAACACATCATGGGCCAATTACTCATAGTATTGGAAATAAATGGGTTGCAACATCCATGATGTGGGATCCAGCAAAAGCTTTGACTCAATCTTATACACGAACAAAACTGAGTAGTTTTAATGAGTTTAATAAGATGATGGATATGCGAACCAACTCTTCTAATAATACTGTTTATGCTGATACTGATGGAAATATTGCTTATTATCACGGTAATTTTATGCCTAAACGTACTATAAAATATGATTATACAAAACCGGTCGATGGAAGTAATCCAGATACAGACTGGAAAGGATTACATGCTGTTAATGAATTGATTACAGTTTTTAACCCATCTAATGGATGGATTCAAAATTGTAATTCTAGTCCGTTTACTTCTGCAGATGAAAATAGCCCAAAACTTGATGATTATCCCAAATATATGTCTCAAGATCAAGAAAATTTTAGAGGTATTCATGCAATTAGACTTTTAAGGAAAGCTACTAATCTGACTATTGATAAACTTATTGATTTGGCATATGATCCATACCTTCCGGCTTTTGAAGTTTTGATACCTGGTTTGGTAAATGCTTATGATCAATCTACAAAACAAAATCAATCATTAAATGAGGCTATATCAATATTAAGAAATTGGGATTATGCCGTATCAAAAGAATCAGTTTCCATGTCATTAGCTCATTTTTATGCACTTAATTACCTTCAAGAAAATACTGCAATTGATGGAATGAGTGTATTAGAGAAAATTCAATATTTTGGAATTTCATCACCAATAGAAGAACGATTAGCAATTTTTGAGAAAACAATTGCTCAGCTCAATACTGATTTTGGTACTTGGAAAACCCCTTGGGGTGAAATCAATAGATATCAGAGAATTAACGGAGAAATTAATCAGCCATTTAATGATAAGTTGCCAAGTAAACCAATTGGTATGGCTTCCGGACAATGGGGTGCTTTAGCCTCATTTGGGGCAAGGTCTTATCATGATACTAAACGTATTTATGGAACCTCAGGAAATAGCTTTGTTGCAGTGGTTGAATTTGGTATGAAAGTTAAAGCTAAATCTATTTTAGTTGGAGGTCAGAGTGGAAATCCAGATTCTCCACATTTTTCTGATCAATTACTAAGATATGATGAAGTTAAATTTAAAGATGTTGCCTATTACAAAGAAGATGTTGTAAGAAATGCTAAACAAACATATCATCCGGGAGAAAAAGTGAATTAACTCAACTTGAATGTTGAGATTATAAATTACATTTTTCTAAATTAAAAATTTATAATACTAACAATTAACTGAATTGAAATATTTGTTTTTATAAAACTATTCTAGCTCTTTTTCGTCTATTTGTTTATGCATATAATTTTTACCAATCATGGCATATAAAGCAGCTTCTGCAATGTTTTTAGAATGATCTCCAATACGGTCTATAGAAGAAATAACAGCTCTTATGTCGGCCAAACTCAATAATAGTTTCTCGGTATCAACTTGAAGTTCTATTTCTTTTTTAGCAGTTTTAATCAAATCACGATTAAGTTCATCAAAAATAAGTTCAGTTTTTATTACTGAAATTACATCATTTTTATCATTCTTATTAAATGAATTAATAGAATTAATAAGCATTTCAGAGGTTGTATTAACTAGTTTTTTTAACTTCGGAAGCACTTTATTATATAACTCTATATCACTAATTTTTTGTTTTAGACGGACAATCTTGATGACCCTGTCTGCTATCCTTTCCAAGTTTTGAACAATTTTATACATAGCAAATAAGTGTCTCAATTCAGAGGCCATTGGTTTATATAACACAATAGATTTTATGATATGATCGTCAAGTTTTGTATCTAACTTATTGATATTCTTTTCGTTTTTTTCTAATTTTTTTAAAATTTCTTCCGCTATTTCGGGCTGAGGTTGGTTTAAAATCTTGCTTAGAATTTTGAATTGTTCAATGGTTAGTTTTGATATCTTTAAAAAATCTTTATCAATTTTGTTTAAGGTAGCTTCTTTCTTTGGATTCATGGTCTAATTAATTTTATCAAATTTAACTAAATTTTCCCGTTAAGTATTCATCAGTTCTTTTGTCTTTAGGGTTGATAAACATTTCTTTAGTTTTTCCGTATTCAACCAATTCGCCCAAATACATAAACATAGAATTATCAGAAATTCTTGCTGCCTGCGACATATTATGGGTTACTAAAAGTATGGTGTATTTTTCTTTAAGTTCCATCAACAATTCTTCTACTTTTTTAGTTGATATAGGGTCTAGGGCAGAGGTAGGCTCATCTAATAAAATTACTTCAGGCTGAAAAGCTAGTGCTCTTGCAATACATAATCGCTGTTGTTGTCCACCAGATAAAAAGGTTCCTTTCTGATTTAAAGAATCTTTAACCTCATTCCAAAGTGCTACATCTTGTAGTGATTTTTCAATGATTTCTTCTTTCTCGGTCTTATTAAGAGAAATTCCATTAAGGTTATAACCCGCAATTACATTATCAGCAATACTCATGGTTGGAAACGGATTTGGTCGCTGAAAAACCATTCCAATCTTTCTTCGTAACATAATGGTTGACATTTTATTGGTGTCTTTTCCATTCAACAAAACTTGCCCTTCTGTAATAATATTGGGGTATAAATCGTGCATTCTGTTTATGGCGCGTAGTAATGTACTTTTACCACAACCCGAAGGTCCCATTATAGCGGTAACTTTATTTCTTTTGATGGCTGCACTTACATTGGTAACTGCATAATTACCTTTATTGTAAGCTACTGAAACATTATTAATTTCTAGTACAGCATCTTTTATGTTTACATTTATTTCACTCATTCTTTATAAATTTCTTTTAGAAATAATATATTTTGATATTAAATTAAGTCCCAATACTAACATCATTAATAATAAGGATGTTGCCCATATAAGATCTACCATATTAGGGTCGTTATAGAATTCCCATATTAACAAAGGTAGTGCACTTGTTGGTTTTTCAATATTTAAATTTACAACCATGCTGCCAAGAGCGGTTAGCATTAACGGAGCGGTTTCTCCAACTACTCTTGAGATTGCTAATAAAATACCGGTAATTAAACCGCTTAATCCGGATGGAATCATAACTTTAAGTATAATTTTATGATAAGGCGCTCCCAATGCAAACCCTGCCTCTTTTATGGAAACGGGTATCATTTTAAAAGTTTCTTCAGTAGATCTGATAATTAAGGGTAACATCATAATAAATAATGCAAAACTACCTGCTAGCGCAGAAAATCCATTGGTTATATATTTTACTACCCAAAAATAGGAAATCAACCCAAGTACAATAGACGGCACTCCTTGAAGTATATCTGTAATATCTTTTACAATTACGGCATATTTCTTGGTTTGGTTTTCATATAAAAATATACCTACCATAATGCCGATTGGTATTGCCATAATACTAGCTATAAGTACCATTAAAATGGTGCCAGTAATGCCATTAAGTACTCCGCCAGGTATTATTTCTCCTAAATTTACCGCTAACATAGCCTGATAAGTGTTTGGTGTAGTTTCTGTAAAAAATGACCAATTAAGTTGCTTATAGCCTTTGCTAATTAATTTAGAAATAATGAGCACAATTGGAGAAATGGTGATTAATGAAAATATAATAATGAAACCGGTAAAGATTTTATCTTTTATAAATCTGGCATCCCATTTACGTTCTACTTGAGCATCTGTTTTTTTTAAAATGGATATCATCTTCATTTATAACTTTTTAATTAACAATTTTCCAAAACCATTGATAAGTCCGGTTATAAAAAATAAAAGTAAGGCTATTGCAACCAATGAACTTAATTTTAAACCGTCTGCTTCGCCAAATTGATTCGCAATTAAACTAGCCATGGTATTACCGGTATCAAATAAACCTTTCGGAATAATATTTGAGTTTCCAATTAACATAGTTACCGCCATTGTTTCTCCCACAGCTCTGCCAAAAGCAAGAATATAACTGGTAAAGATTCCTGAACGAGCGTTTGGTAAAATAACACTAAATATAACATCTTTACGTGTTGCTCCTAATGAATAGGCTGCTTCTTTTAAGTCATTTTGAACCATTTTTATCATTTCTACAGAAATTGAAGTAGCATAAGGAATTACCATTATTGCCAGTATTAAACCTGCTGTAAAAACACCATATCCCTGATCATTAAAACCCATATCTACTACCCAAGGTCTCAGCACATAAAAGCCCCATAAGCCATAAACTATAGACGGTATTCCGGCCAACATA
This sequence comes from Flavobacteriaceae bacterium, assembly GCA_023700885.1. Lineage (GTDB taxonomy): Bacteria > Bacteroidota > Bacteroidia > Flavobacteriales > Flavobacteriaceae > JAGXRT01. The sequence continues at coordinate 6,422 of JAMPYA010000019.1, read as the reverse complement.
TCTACCATCATTCCAATAAAAGAGGCTAATTTGGTGCCTCTATATATTTCACCTATAAATAGAGAAGTAGAAAATGCTAATGGCAAACAAATTAATAAAGCAATAATTGAGGTAGCAATGGTGCCTATAATAAAAGGAAGAGCTCCATAGCTTTCTCTTCCATCTGTTGGGTTCCAATCTGAAGAAATAATAAATTTGAATCCAAACTCTTTAAATGCAGGAATGGCGCCCTCCATAAGAGTAAGCACCATGCCTGAAGCTATAAAGATGATTATTAAAGACGTGAGGAATAAAACTATTTTTGTTATTCGTTCTCCATTCAACATTTAAACTTGTTTTTATTTAATTGTTATTTTAACAATGGCTCCCCATCATAAACTACAGATTTTAATATTTCTTTGGCTTGTGACACAGCTTTTTCTGGTAAAGCAGCATAATGAACTTGTTGAGCTATTTCTTGTGCTTCTTTTTCAATCATCCATGATAAAAATTTAACAGTTTCTTCTGCTTGTGCTTTAGTGCGTCCGTTATAATTTTGTTCTTTGTACAAGATTAACCATGTAAATCCGCTAATAGGATATGCGTTTGAGTCTGATGAATTTGTTAGCATAACTTTAGTGTCTGCTGGCATATCCCCTTGTGCAGATGCACTAATAGATTCTAAACTTGGAGCGATAAAGTTACCAGTACTATTTTGAATTTGAGCAAATGAAATTTTTTGAGCAAAAGCAAATTCAGATCCAATGTATCCAATTGCTCCTGGAGTTTGCTGTATAGTTCCTGCAACACCAGGATTACCTTTTGCACCCATTCCAACAGGCCATTGTAATGCTTTTCCTCTGCCGATAGTTTTTTCCCATTCAGGACTTATTTTGCTCATATAATCACTAAAAATATAAGTAGTACCGCTTCCGTCAGATCTGTAAGCTACTGATATATTCATATCTGGTAATTTTACGCCAGGGTTTGATGCTTTTAACTGTGCGTCATTCCATTTGGTAATTTTCCCCATAAAAATGTCAATTAAATTTTGATTAGAAAGTTTTAAATTTTCTACTCCTTGTAAATTGTAAGCCACTACTACAGCACCAATACAGGTTGGTATATGAACAATTGGAGCCGCAAATTCAGCTTCCTCTTTTTGCTCTAAAAAGGCATCAGTTGCACCAAAATCTACTACTTTATCTTTTAAACTTCTGATTCCGCCACCAGAACCAATACCACCATAGGTTAATAAAATACCAGAATCTTTGGTGTATTTTTCAAATGCCATATTATAAAATGGCAACGGAAAAGTGGCTCCAGCAGCAGTTAAACTTACTATTTTTGAAGTTGAACTTTCAACATTTTCACTCTTATTGTTTTTACAAGCTGTTAAGAGTGCCATAGTTACTATTAAAATGATTATTTTTTTCATTAGTATTTGTAATTATAAATTTGTACAAATGTATAAGCTTAATATTACCTGAATGTTAAAAGAATATTATGTTAATATTAACAATCAACCTGATGAGTGTAATTACAAAAGAACGACTTAGATATTATGCAAGATACTGAAATTTAGTATCTTGAAGGTTAAAAATTAACCAAAATTTTCATAAAATTAATAGAAAGCACCTCTATTTGTGCCTAAATGAGTTTGTTAATAAGCTAACATTATTTATTATGAAATAGCCATGTTTGAGCAAAACACAAATACGAATGAAAATATTATTCAAACTGGCGTATTCCATATGACCTTTAAAAAACAAATAAATATTTACATATGAATAAAAATTATTCGATAAATAGATGAGCAATATAAAGCCTTACAGGTTTATCATAGAAAACTGATTATAAAAAAAGAATATAAAGTTCAAAACTATTTTCATTACAAAAATTTGACTCTATAATAATTTTTACTTTGTTTATTTGAAATATAAAAACTTGTAATAGTACTTTATTGATATAATAAAAATATTATTATATTTGATATACTTTTCAATTAGCTTTTTTGTATAGATATTGAGATTATAATTCCCCTATTTTGTTATTGTATCATAAATAATTAAGAATTTAAGTTTCGTTTTGCGTTCTTATTACTCTTAAAGATAATTTCCTCTATAAGTTTAAATGTAAAAATCAGTTGTTACTAGAAAGATGCTAGGATTAATACTTATTTTAATTTTAAGTTGAATAATTTACTAACCAATAATATTTATCATTATGAAAAAATCAGTTTACTTAGTATTTTTCCTTTTCCTTTTTATAACAATTTCTTGTAATAATGAATCTAATAAGGTTGCGGACAATATAAAAATGTACACTAACACTTGGAATGAAATCATCAATAAAGGAAATGTTGAATTATTTAACGAAAGTAACTTTACCACAGATATTATTTTACATATGAGTCCAGAAAATATTGTCGGAATTGAAAACGTCAAATCCTTTTATAATAATTATCTAACCGGATTTTCTAATATTGAATTTACCGTTGTTGATGTTTTTGGACAAGGCGATAAAATTGTAAAGCATTGGAATTTTAAAGGAACTCATACGGGTAATTTTTTTGGAATACCTCCAACCGGAAAAACAGTAAATATAGATGGGACTACCTTAGTTAAAATGAGAGATGGTAAAATAGCAGAGGAAAGAGATTTTATGGACAATATGGTGTTCATGCAACAATTAGGATTAATTTCTTCACCTAAAAACTTAAGTATTGTAGATCAGGTCTATAAATCTTTTGCAAAAGGTAATGTTTCTGCTGTTCTTGCCGCATTAGATTCTAATGTTGTGTGGAATGAGGCTGAAAATTTTCCTTATGCAGATGGAAATCCTTATAAAGGTCATGATGCTGTTGTAAATGGTATTTTTGCTCGACTTGGTTCTGAATGGGATTATTTTAATTTAGCTGATATAAAATTGTATGAAATGTCTAATGATTATATTTTATCTACAGGACGCTATCAGGCAAAATACAAAAAAACCGGAGCTGTAATAGATGCCCAATTTGCACATTTATGGAAATTTGAAAACGGAAAAGTAATTAGTTTTCAACAATATGTAGACACTAAACAAGTGGCAAATGCTGTAAAAAAATAAGCATATATTGGCTGACTAATAGTTGAGGTAGATATTGGATTCAGGATATTTATATTAAGGCCTTTTGAATGGTTTCAATTAATATTTCTTTTGAAATTGGTTTTGATAAATAATCACTACATCCAGTTGCTAATGCTTTTTCTTTATCTTCTGCCATAGCGTAAGCAGTTAGTGCAATTATTGGTATGGTTTTATCAGATTTTCTAATTTCTTTTATGGCATCTAATCCGCTCATTATGGGCATGTTAAAATCCATTAATATTAAATCAATAGAGGCGTTTGTTTTAAACTTTTCTACGGCATCTTTTCCGTTATCAACATGAATTAAATTAAATGGACAGTGCTCTAATAGTGCTTCCAAATATAAATAATTAGAAGGCTCATCTTCAGCAATTAAAATGGTTGCAGTATTATTGCAATCTAATTCTAATTTGTTTTCTGACTTTATAATCTTTTGATCTGTATTATTTAATAACCATAATTTAGGAATTGTAAAATAGAAAGTCGCCCCTTTATTTAATTCTGATTCTACCCAAATTTGTCCGCCTAACATTTCAACAATTCCCTTAGAAATTGACAAACCTAAGCCTGAACCAGCTTTGACTGTTAATACTCCATTATCAGACTGTTTGAAACGATCAAAAATAAGTTGATGATCTTTTTTATTAATTCCAATTCCTGTGTCTTTTACGTAAAAATGAAGATTGTTTTTGACTAACTCATATCCAAATTCTATAGTTCCGTCTTTGGTAAATTTTAATGCATTTTCTAATAAATTTGATATAATCTGTGATAATCTTGTTTCATCAGAGTTTATAAAACTTTCTGAATCACTTAAGCCTTTTGAATTAACTAGTTTTATATTTTTTTGTGATGCTACGATTAAAAATTGACCGTGAAGTGTTTCAATTAAAGTATTAAGGTTGAAAAGTCGTTTTTCTAAAGTAAGTTGTTTGGCATCTATTTTAGAGATATCAATTATATCTGAAATAAGATTCATCAACCTTTTACCGCTCGAATTTACTATTTGGTGGTATTTTTCTTTTTTGTCTATAGAAAGATTTTCATTCATCAACAAATCAGAAAAGCCTAAGATTGAATTCATTGGAGTTCTAATTTCATGAGACATATTGGCTAAAAAAGCTGATTTTAATCGTTCACTTTCTTCGGCTTTTTCTTTGGCCTTAGATAATTCTTCATTTTGTATTAGAATTTCCTCATTTTTTTTAATTAATGCTTTTTTATATTGTTTGCTTTCAGTTGTATCAACCCCAACACTGGCAATACCTGTAATTTTGTCTTCGTCAGAGTGTAGCACAATATTATTCCATAAGATATATAATTCTTCTTTGTCTTTAGTTAGAATAATATTCTCAAATTTTTTAGTAACAGCACCAGCATTAATTCCTTCAATAAAAATTGAATAAACTGATTGTTTTATATTATCTGGTATAAAAAGTTCAAACCAATTTTTATTAATGACCTCTTCCTTTGAGTAGCCCGTAATTTGAAGAAAATAGTCATTACAGTATTCAATATCTCCTTTTGTGTTTAAAAATAATGTAATGATGTTTCCGCTTTCTAATACGTAATTAAGTCTTCGTTCTGTTTCTATTAATTTAAATTGAGCCTGTCTGTTTTCCTGATTTTTAGATTGCCTAAACATTAAAATTCCTATCAACATTGTTGCAGGTGAGTATACAAATAAAGCTGGTATAGTTACTGTTTTTAGAATAGGTAAAGCTAAATGTTGTGGTAAAAATACGGTACAAGCAATCATAGTTAGATGTACAACTATTCCCATTGATAAAAGTTCGAAATAGTATTTTTTATTTTTCCAATGAGGTCTATACGTTCTCCATAAAACCCCAATTAAACCCGAAGTAATTATAACTGCAATACCCATATAAATACCTTCGCCTCCTAAATAAAATCTAACTAAGCTAGTAATGATAATGGCAATCATGGTTGGGATTATTCCAAAAAACAATCCGGCTATAGAGAGCATTACAGAACGAGTGTCAAAAACTACTCCCGGTTCTAAGACCCAGGGTGTAAACATAAGAATTGTACCTATCCCTCCTAGAATTATACCTGTAATAAGTTTTGCTTTTATACGCTTATTATCTTCATTATTTAACCAAAAGTTTTCGTAAAACATGGCTAATGCTAATAAAATTGCGGTATTATGCAATAACCCTACTATTATTGAGTTATTCATCTTTTTTTATACTTGGTGAAAAAATATCTATATAATTTATCAAAGATAGAAATTTCAATTTAAGTTGTAAATCAATTGTTTCATTATTAATATTTTAAATCAATACAAATTATAACAACTGGTTTTATGGATTCATTTTATAGACCCCATTAAGCGTATAAACATATTTTTTCCAAACAGTTTCATAGCGATTATTATCAACATTTGGTTTTCTAATTAATTTACGGCAATATTCCATTTGTTTTTCAGAACTACTCGGTTTGTTATGTAGTTCCAAGGCAAATTTGGAGAAATCACGCACAATAAAATCAAAAATTTGATCAAGAATTAGTTCATCAATACCATAAATTTTAGCATTTTCTAGTATTAATTGTGCATAAGGAACTAGGGTAAACATTTCGCCTATGGTAAGCATCACATCAATATCTTTCATCTGCTCTTTACTGGCAGGTGCCATGATTAGTGACTCCTTAAACACTTTAATTTGTTCTTTGAAGATGGTTAAATTGGGTAAATAGTATAAGTCAAATGCTTTATGATAGTCGTGAAATTGAATTTCACCGAGTTTTCTGGTTGGCCCTTGTCGGAATAAAAATTCATCATCTGCAGCATCGTTTCGTTGATAAATCTCATCAAATTCTGCCGGATTGAATAAGTATTGTTGTAAAAATTTAATAATCAACGCAATGTTAACATGTACAGTACCTTCAAGTTTTGGTAAAGCACGAATATCACGAGTTGCCATTTCGAAAAAAGTTTCTTTTTCAAAACCTTTAGCGGCGATAACATCCCAAAGTAAATTAATCACTTCTTCTCCCTGAGTAGTTACTTTCATTTTCATAATTGGATCGAAAAGTAAGTAACGACGATCTTCTAGTGAAGCAGATCGCATATAATCTGCGGTGCGACTTGCATATAATTTCATTGCAACTAAACGAGTAAAAGCATCTATAAACATGCGTTTAACATGTGGAAAATCGGTAACATACATTCCGTATAAATTGCGATTTGCGGCATGATTTAAGGCTTCATAAAAAGCATGGGTGCACATTCCAATAGAGGCCCATCCTAAATTGTATTTTCCAACATTTACGGTATTTAAAGCGTTATCCCA